>SKTN01000117.1 GCA_007117945.1 Nitriliruptoraceae bacterium
ATCGCTTCGGCGGTGGAGGAGCAGACGGCGACCACCAACGAGATCGCCCGCAGTGTGAACGAGGCTGCGGCCGGTTCCGCGCAGATCGCGGAGAACATCACCTCGGTGGCCTCGGCTGCGGGTGAGGCCGCCCAGGGTGCGGGCCGTGCCCAGGACGCCGCCGGTGAGCTGCGGGCGGTCGCCACGGATCTCCAAGCCGTGGTCAACGGTGCCGACGACCACCACGCCACCCCCACGGCGACGTCCACAGCCACGTCCACCGTGGACCGCGAACCGGTCGGAACAGGTTGGCAGGGTTGAGCCGCGAGACCTGATCACCACCCACTCGGGCCGGCGCGCAGGCGCCGGCCCGAGTGCTGTAGGTGGGACTGGAGCGGCCGACAGGCTGGAGGACCCGGCAAGGTCCACTCACGGACCGGTGCGACGTCGACCAGCGGTCACAGGGCGGGTGGAGGCGAGATGCGGGCCATCGTGGTGGATGACTCCCGGGCGACCCGGGCGATCCTGGTGCGGATCCTCGCCGAGCTCGGTTTCGAGTGCCACCAGGCCGCCCACGGTCGGGAGGCGCTCGACCTCCTCGCGGCGCAGGGTGTGGTCGAGCTCGCCCTCGTTGACTGGAACATGCCGGTGATGGACGGGTTGGCGTTCGTGCGACAGGTCCGCGCCGACGGCGCCCTGGATGGGATGAAGCTCGTCATGGTCACCACCGAGGGGGACACCGCCCACCTGGTGCGCGCCCTGGAGGCCGGTGCCGACGAGTACGCGATGAAGCCCTTCACCGCCGCGGTCATCCGCGAGAAGCTCCAGCTGTTGGACCTCGCGCAGTGAGCTGGGAGGTGGACCCGTGCTGAAGCCCCGCATCCTCGTCGTTGACGACGCGGTCGTCGTCCGTCGGATCGTCACCACCGTGCTGGGTGACGAGCCCGACCTCGAGGTCGTGGGCACCGCACCCAACGGTCGGATCGCGCTGCAGAAGATCGAGCAGCTGAACCCGGACCTGGTGACCCTCGACGTCGAGATGCCCGTGATGGACGGGCTGGAGACGTTGCAGGCGATCCGCGCGGCCTATCCGCGCCTGCCCGTCATCATGTTCTCCACCCTCACCGAGCGCGGCGCCGCGGTGACGATGGAGGCCCTGATGCACGGGGCCAACGAGTACGTCACCAAACCGGCCAACGTGGGCAGCGTCACCGAGGCGATGGACCGGATCCGCGAGGAACTGGTGCCGAAGATCCAGGCGCTGACCGGGCTGGCGCCGCGACCCGCAGCACGGCGTCACGGCGCGCCGCACACGCCCCGCCCCGCGGCACCCCGCCCCGTCCCCACGCCGGGTGCCGCGCGCAGGGGAGCGGTGGCGGTACCGACGCGCCGGACGGCGCGGACGCCGGAACTGCCCGTCCAGGCCGTGGTCATCGGCATCTCCACGGGGGGACCGAACGCGCTCGCGGAGCTGGTGCCGGCGCTGCCCCGTGACCTTGGCGTGCCCGTGTTGATCGTGCAGCACATGCCACCGATGTTCACCCGCCTGCTGGCCGAACGGCTGGATGCCACCTCGTCGCTGTCGGTGCGGGAGGCCGGGCATGACGAGTGGGTGGAACCGGGCTACGTCCTGCTGGCGCCCGGCGGTCACCACCTCGAGGTCCACCGGCGGGGCACCCGGGTCTACACCGCCGTGACCGACGGCCCCCTGGAGAACTCCTGCCGACCGGCCGCCGACGTGCTCTTCAGGACCGCCGCACGGGCCTACGGTCCCGGCACCCTGGGGGTCATCATGACCGGGATGGGTGCCGATGGGCGTCGCGGGACCGCGCATGTGCGCGAGGTCGGTGGGCACGTCCTCGCCCAGGACGAGGCCACCTCGGTGGTGTGGGGGATGCCCGGCGCTGCGGTGCAGGCCGGGACCGTGGACCTGGTGCTCCCGCTACGGCAGCTCGCCGAGGAGATCATGGCCCGCGTCCAGCAGGTCGCGCAACGCCCGGTGGCACACCGATGAGCGCCCTGAGCTCCACCGACGTTGACTACGTCCGCGAGGTCGTCCGTGCGACCTCGGCGATCGTGCTGGACCTGAGCAAGACCTACCTCGTGGAGTCGCGTCTGGCGCCGGTGGCGCGCCAGGTCGGGGCCACGGACCTCTCCGACCTGGTGGCACGGATGCGGCGCGACTCCTCGGGCAGGCTCCGTGACCGGGTCGTGGACGCCATGACCACCAACGAGACCTCCTTCTACCGCGACGCCCCGCTGTGGGCGGCGCTGGAGCAGCAGATCATCCCCGCGTTGATCGCCGCGCGGGCGCGTGAACGGGCCCTGACCTTCTGGTCCGCGGCCTCCTCCAGCGGCCAGGAGGCCTACAGCCTGGCGATGCTGCTACGGGACCGCTTCCCCGACGTGGTGGCGGGCTGGAACGTGCGCATCATCGCCACCGACCTCTCCGCCGACATGCTGGGCCGGGCGGCCGCCGGGCGCTACACCCAGCTCGAGGTCAACCGCGGCCTGCCGGCGCCACGCCTGGTGCGCTACTTCGAGCGGTCCGGGACCTTCTGGCAGCTGCAGGACGAGATCCGCCAGATGGTCGAGTTCCGTGCGATGAACCTGGTGAAGCCCTGGCCCTTCGTGCCCGACGTGGATGTGCTGTTCCTGCGCAACGTCCTCATCTACTTCGACCAGAGCACCAAGCAGGCGATCCTGGGTCGCTGCCGCTCGGTCCTCAAGCCTGACGGGCATCTGGTGCTCGGCACCTCCGAGACCACGCTCAACATCGACCCGAGCTACACCCGGACGGTGACCGGCAACGCCACCACCTACCGACCCTGAACCCGACCCCTGTGCACCGAGGGACCACCATGGACGCACCCGTCGTCGAGCTCGACCGCATCGCCAGCGACATCTGGACCGCGATGCTGGGGCTGACCCTGGAGCCCTACCACGACGCCCCGGTCTTCCCGCCCGACCAGCGGGTGGCCACCGGCATCGTGCAGATCACCGGGGACTTCGAGGGAGCGGTGACGGTCCAGCTCGCGGAGACGAAGGCCCGCGAGGTCGCGGCCATCATGTTCGCCATGGGACCGGACGAGATCGGTGAGGAGGAGGTCTCCGACGCCGTCGGCGAGCTGGCGAACATGACCGGTGGGAACGTGAAGTCGACGCTGTGCGGCGTCTGCCAGCTGTCACTGCCGTCGGTCACCAGCGGCCGGGACTACCACGTCAGCGTGCCGGGTACCGCCGTCCGCGATCGCATCGGCATGACCTGCGGCGGCGAGCTGGTGGTCATCACGATGCTGCTCCGTCAGGATGCCTGAACCGCACGACACGCCCCAGAGCCCGCCCATACCCCCCAGCAGCCAACGGAAACGGAAGGACCCGACGTGAAGATCCTCGTCGTGGATGACAGCAAGGCGATGCGTGCCATCGTCAAGCGTGCCCTGTCGACGCTCGATCGTGTGGCGGGGGCGACGATCCTCGAAGCCGTGGACGGCAGGGAGGCCCTCGAGGTCATCCAGGCCGAGTCACCCGACCTCGTGCTGTCGGACTGGAACATGCCCGAGATGACCGGCATCGAGCTCCTCCAGGCGTTGCACGAGGCCGGGACGGTGCCGACCTTCGGCTTCGTCACCTCCGAGTCCACCCCGGAGATGCACGAGCTGGCCAAGACCCACGGTGCCCGCTTCCTGGTGAGCAAGCCCTTCACGCCCGAGTCGCTGGACCAGGCGCTCGCCGGCGTACTGTGAGCCAGGAGCCATCGTGAGTGCCCGCTGCCCGCTGCCCGCCCGGGCGTCCTTCCGGGACCTGCTGCGCGACCTCGTCGGGCAGCAGGTGACCGTACGGCCCGGGCCGCCCCTGGCCCTGCGCGAGGACCGACCGAGCTACCTCGCGGGGTACCGCTTCGATGCGGGTGGGGCTGCGGCGATGGCCGTCGCCGACCTCACCCTCGCCGCGGCCGCGGGCGCGGCCATCGGCATGATGCCACCGAAGGAGACCCTCGCCGAGGTGGAGGAGGCGGGCGCGCTCGAGGGCGACATGCTGGAGTTCTTCCACGAGGTCGTCAACGTCGCGGCGCGCCTGCTCAACAGCCCCACCACCCCCCACGTCGTGCTGCGCAGCCTCGATCCGGTGCCCGGCGAGATCGCGGAGGACCTCGCCGCGATGGCGACGGCGCCCTCGGTCCGCCACGACTGGAGCGTGACCATCGAGGGGTACGGCGAGGGTCGCCTGGTGTTCATCGGCTGATCAGGGGGCCGGTGTCCCCGTCACCGGGCCGTCAGCCCAGCTCGCCCTCGCGGGCGTCTACCGTGCCGGCCACGGGCCGGGTGCACCGCCCCGGCTCCCTCGCTGTCGCTGCACAGGAGCGGTCATGGACGTCCTCGTCATCGGTTCGACCAAGGGCACGGGGCACCTCGTGGTGTCCGAACTGCTGGGCCGCGGTCACGGCGTGCGGGGGATGGTCCGCTCCCGTGAGCAGGTCGCCGCCCTCGAGGACCGGGGTGCCACCGCGGTGCTGGGGGACCTCGAGGGCAGCCTCGACGGGGTCGTGGAGGGCGTGGACGCCGTGGCCTTCTGCGCCGGCTCCGGCTCGCAGACGGGACCCGATGCCACCCTGCGGGTCGATCTCCACGGGGCGGTGCGGGTGATCGACGCCTGCGTCGAGGCGGGGATCCCCAGGTTCGTGCTGCTGTCCTCGATCGCCGCGGACGATCCGATGCGGGGCTCCGCAGCGATCCGGCACTACCTCGCGGCGATGCACGCTCGTGACCGGATCCTGGCGGCCAGCGGGTTGGACGCCACGATCGTGCGTCCGGGTGGCCTGACCCATGACGCAGGTACCGGGCGGATCGAGGTGGGTGTGCCGACGCTGCCGTCGCGCGGGTCGATCCCCCGGGCCGATGTGGCCGCCGTGCTGGTGGGCTGCCTCGAGCGCGATGACACCATCGGTGCCACCTTCGAGGTGATCGGGGGGCAGACCCCGGTGGAGGAGGCCCTCGACCAGGTGGCGGCCAGCCTCAGCTGAGGGCCCGGACCCGGTCCACGATGGCCGGCAGCGCGGTCGCCGCGTCGGTGCGCAGCAGCACGTCGGCACGGTCGTCGTAGGGGGTCGGCTCGGCGTTGATCAGCACGAGCATCGCCCCGGCTTCCAGCGCCGTGCGCGGCAGCAGGGCGACGGGGTGGACCGTCAACGAGGTGCCCACGGCCAGGAACACGTCGGCGGCCATCGTGGCGTCGTGGGCCCGCTGGAGCAGGGCGGGGTCCAGGGACTGTCCGAAGGACACCGTCGCGCTCTTGAGGATCCCGCCGCACGCCTCGCACCGGGGGTCGTGGTCACCGGCGCGTACACGCTCGAGCACGGGGAGCGCCGGTTGGCGCCGGTCGCAGGACAGGCACATCACCTCCCGCACCGTCCCGTGGATCTCGATGACCCGTCCGGGTGAGCTCCCTGCGAGCTGGTGGAGCCCGTCCACGTTCTGGGTGATCAGGGCCGTCAGCCGCTCGAGGCGCTCGAGTTGGGCCAGGCTGTGGTGGGCGGCGTTCGGCTCCGCCTGCCAGGTCGGCTCCTCGGCGCGGCGCCGCCACGCCTCGCGTCGGACCTCCCCGTCGCCGAGGTAGGCGTCGATGGAGACGTAGCGCTGCGCGCTGGGGTCCTTGGTCCACAGCCCCTCGGGGCCCCGGAAGTCGGGGATGCCGGAACCCGTCGAGACACCGGCACCCGTGAGCGCGACCACGACGTCCGCCGAGGTGATGCGCTCCGCCACCACCTCGATGGATCCCGGGTCGGGTTCCGGCCCCTGCGCCGCCTGCTGGTGCTCCACGTCCACCTGCCTTCGCTGCCTCCTACGCTAGTAAGAGTCGCGTGGCATCGTGGTGCAGCGCTGCCCGACCCTGACCTGCGGACCCGAACCCAACGAGGTGCCCCGTGCCGACGCCCCACATCTCCACCGCCCCGGACGGCTTCGCCGACACCGTGCTGCTGCCCGGTGACCCCCTCCGGGCGCGCCACATCGCCGAGCGCTGCTTCGAGACACCCGAGCTGGTCAACGAGGTGCGGGGTGCCCTCGCCTACACGGGGACCTACCGCGGGATGGCGGTCTCGGTGCTGGGTACCGGGATGGGCATCCCGTCGGCCTCGATCTACGCCACGGAACTGGTGCGTGAGTACGGCGTCCGGCGCCTGGTGCGCGTGGGCTCCTGCGGGGCGGTCCAGGACCACCTGCAGCTGCGGGACGTCGTGCTGGCCGCCGGCGCCTGCACGGACTCCCAGGTCAACCGGGCGCGGTACGCGGGGCTGGACTTCGCGGCGATCGCGGACTTCGAGCTGCTGCGGGCCGCTGCCGAGGCAGCGGAGGCCAGCGGCCAGCAGGTGGCCGTCGGCAACGTGCACAGCGCGGACCTGTTCTACGACCCCCGCGACGGCGTCGTCGACGCCATGCAGCGGATGGGGGTGCTGGCCGTGGAGATGGAGGCGGCGGGCATCTACGGGGTGGCGGCCGAGCACGGTGCCCGGGCCCTGACGGTCCTGACCGTCAGCGACCACATCCTGCGGGGGGAACAGACCTCCTCGGCGGAGCGCCAGACCACCTTCGATGCCATGGTGGACATCGCCCTCGACGGGCTGCTGCGCGATCGCGGGCACGGGTGATGGTCGCGAGCTGGGCCAGCGCCCAGGACCTGACCAGGGGTGCTGCACCCGGGGCCGCGTCCACCTCGGCGCAGGCCCGGTGACCGGTCAGCGGCCAGCCAGGCCCAGCTGCACCAGGAGGCCGAGGAGGATCACCACCAGCAGCACCGCGGCACCGCCGAGGTTGCGCCGGATCACCTCGGACTCGCGGCCCGTCGCGCCCGCCGCGGAGGTGCCCACGGCCGCGACCGCCGGGGTGATGGCGTTGCCGACGTTGCCGCCGGCGGTCTGACCCGACAGCAGGATCGCGGGCAGCACCCCCAGCGCCACGGCGACCTCGGCCTGCAGGGAGCTGAACAGGGCGTTGGAGGCGGTGGTCGCCCCGGTCAGCACCGTGCCCAGGGTGCCAAGGGGCGCGGAGACCACCACGAACCCGGCACCGAGCCCCGCGGCCAGGGCCGTGGCCAGGGCCGTGATCATCCCCGACTCGGTCAGCAGCGCGGCCAGGGTGGTGAGGCCGAGGATGCTGGCGGCGACCTTGCGGCAGCGACCCAGCCAGCTGGTGAGCG
>SKTN01000199.1 GCA_007117945.1 Nitriliruptoraceae bacterium
GCGGTGGCAGGACGGCTGCCGCGCCGCTGGGGTGCGTTCAGGTGTCCGGCTGCTCCCCGACCTCCTCGGTGCGGTGGTCTGTGCCCGTCGAGCCGGGCCGCCAGCCCCGTGGCAGCGCTCGGGTGGCCGGGAAGAGCAGGTCGACGAAGCGCTCCGCCGTGGGCTGCGGTTCGTGGTTGGCGAGCCCGGGGCGCTCGTTGGCCTCGATGAACACGTGCTCGGTGCCCGTGACGTCGGGCACCAGCAGGTCGAGGCCGACCACGGGGATGTCGAGCACCTCGCTGGCCCGCACGGCGGCCCGGGCGAGCTCCGGGTGCAGGCTCTCCGTGACGTCGTGGATGGTGCCGCCGGTGTGGAGGTTCGCCGTCCGCCGCACGGCGAGGTCCACCCCGGGCTCCAACACGTCCTCGAGGTCGTAGCCGGCGTCCTCCACCGTGCGCGTCGTGGCGTCGTCCAGGGGGATGGTCGACTCGCCACCCGTGGCGGCGGCACGGCGCCGTGAGGTCGCGGCGATCAGCTCGGCGATGGTGTGCGCACCGGTGCCCGTGACCGTCGCGGGCAGCCGCACGGCCGCGGCCACCACCCGGTGGTCGATCACCACGATGCGCAGATCGTCGCCGGTGACGCACTCCTCGAGCACCACCTCGGGGCAGAAGCGCTCCGCCAGGGCGATGGCGTTGATCAGCTCCTCCTCGGTGCGCACCCCGACGGTGATGCCCTGCCCCTGCTCGCCCCGTGCCGGCTTGACCACCACCTCGTCGTGGGCGGACAGGAAGGCCAGGTCCTCACCGTCGTGGCTGGCGACCCGGCCCGCAGGCACCCGCAGCCCGGCGTCGACGAGGAGGCGGCGGGTGAGGCGCTTGTCGTCGCAGCGGCTCAGCGCCACGGCGTTGGTCAGCTCCGACAGCGACTCCCGGGTGTGGACGGTGCGCCCACCGTGGGCGAGCTTGACGAGGCCCGACTCCGCGTCCACGACGGTGACGGTGATGCCACGCCGCAGCGCCTCGTCGGCGATCAGCCGGGCGTAGGGGTTGAGGTCCCCGATCCCCTCGGCGGGCTCGGCCGCGAACAGCCGCTCGTTGATGGGGTTCTTGCGCTTGACGGCGAACACCGGCACCCGCACGAACCCGAGCTTCTCGTACAGGGTGATGGCGGGCACGTTGTCGTGGACCACCGACAGGTCGAGGTAGGCACGGTTGCGCCCCTGGTAGCGCTCGGCGAGGGTGCGGACCAGGGCCCGTCCCACCCCGGGGCGGGTGGTCTGGGGGTCGACCGCCAGGCACCACAGGCTGGTGCCGCGCTCGGGGTCGTCGAAGGCGTAGGTGTGGTCGATGCCGGTGACGGTGCCGATCACCTCGCCGGTGTCGGTGTCCTCGGCCACGAGGTAGGTGAACGTCTGGGTCAGCTGGTTGCGCCACAGCGTCGCCGTGGGCGCGGTGACCATGCCGGCCTCGGTGTAGATGCGGTTGACCGCGTCCGCGTCGGCCTCGCTGGCCATCTTGCGGACCACCACGCCCCGGGCCGGGCTCTTCTCCGCGCGCAGGGTGTGCAGCCACAGCCGGTAGGTGTGGCTGGGGTCGATGAACAGCTCCTGGGGGGCCTTGGACACCAGCACGTGGGGTTCCCGCACGTACATGCAGATGTCGCGGCGGCCGACCTCCTCCTTGGCCACCTCGGCGACCAGGCGGTCGTGGTCGGCGAAGGTCTGGCCGAACAGCAAGCGGCCCCAGCCGCACTCCAGCGCCACATCGGGGGTGACCTCGGCGGTGCGGTGGGGTGGCTGGCCCTGCCAGGGGCTGGTGGACAGGGACCGGTCGTGGCTGGCGGCCTGGCCGCTGCGTCGCAGCGTCCGGGCGCGCCGGCCGTCACGGTCGGGGGTGCGCTGCTCCATGGCAGGCTCCTGGTCGGTCACGGTGCGGGACGGGACCGGTGCCGGTGTGCTGCACCGTGCTCGCAGACGCTCAGGGACGGACGTCGTGGGACTGCAGCCACAGCTCGAGCAGGGCCAGCTGCCACAGCTTGTTGCCCCGGAGCGCGGTGAGCTCCTCGTTGGGTGCCGCCAGCAGGCGGTCCACGTAGGCGTCCTGGTACAGGCCACGCGCACGGGCCTCCGGGGCGTGGAGGGCGTCGCGGACCAGGTCGAGGTAGGGGCCCTGGAGGTACTTCAGCGCCGGCACGGGGAAGTAGCCCTTCGGCCGGTCGATCACCTCACCCGGGATGACGCGTCGGGCGGCCTCCTTGAGCACGCCCTTGCCCTCCTGGGCCAGCTTGAGCTCGGGGGGGACCTGCGCGGCGATCTCCAGCACCTCGTGGTCCAGGAAGGGCACACGGGCCTCGAGCCCCGCGGCCATGGTCATGTTGTCCACCCGCTTCACGGGGTCGTCGACCAGCATGATCTGGGAGTCGAGACGCAGGGCCATGTCGGTGGCGGTCTCCGCGCCGTCGCGCAGGAAGTGCCGCTCCACCAGGGCGCGGGAGACGTCCTCCTCGACCCGGTGCTCGGGGTGCAGCACCTCGGCCATCTCCGCGTGGGGACGGTCGAAGAAGGCGGCGTGGTAGCGGTCGACGGCCCGGGCCACGAGCTCCTCGCGGGAGGCGCCCGGCCCGAGCTGCTCGGTCAGCGCCTGCATCGGCGGGTACCAGTGGTAGCCCGCGAACACCTCGTCGGCGCCCTGGCCGGACTGCACCACCTTGACGTGCCTGGCCACCTCCTGGGAGAGCAGGTAGAAGGCCACGGCATCGTGGCTGACCATCGGTTCGTTCATGGCGTGGATCGCGTCGCCGAGCGCGGGGAGCATCCGCTCCGTGCCGATGCGGATCTGGTGGTGCTCGGTGGCGAACTCCCGGGCGATGACGTCGGAGTACTTGAACTCGTCACCCTCCTCCCCACCGGCCGCCTCGAAACCGATGGAGAAGGTGTTGATGCCGCTCTGGCCGGCCTCGGCGAGCAGCCCGACCACCATCGAGGAGTCCAGGCCCCCGGACAGCAGCACACCGACGGGCACGTCGGCGACGGTGCGCCAGTCCACCGCACGGCGCATCGCGTCGAGCACGGCATCCTCCCAGTCCCGCTCGCTCCAGTCGGCCTTGGCCGGATCGCGGGTGAAGTCCGGGCGCCAGAACTCGGTCTCCGTGACGGTGCCGTCGGGCGCGATCGCACGGGTGGTGGCCGGCGGGAGCTTGCGCACCCCGCGCAGGATCGTGTGGGGCGCCGGCACCACGGCGTGGAAGCTCAGGTAGTGGTGCAGGGCCACGGGATCGATGGAGGTGTCGACGTCCCCACCGGCCAGCAGCGCCGGCAGGGTCGAGGCGAACCGCAGGCGGCCCGGGGTCTCGGCCAGGTAGAGGGGCTTGATGCCGAACCGGTCCCGGGCCAGGAAGCTGCGGCCGGTGTCCCGCTCATGGAGCACGAAGGCGAACATGCCCTGCAACCGGTCGACGAAGCGGTCGCCCCAGGCGTGGTAGGCCTTGAGCACCACCTCGGTGTCAGAGGTGGAGAAGAACCGGTAGCCACGCTCCGCCTGCAGTTCGGCGCGCAGCTGCTGGTAGTTGTAGATGCAGCCGTTGAAGGCGATCGTCAGACCGAGCTCCGGGTCGTGCATCGGCTGGTTCCCGCAGGAGGACAGGTCGATGATCGACAGCCGGCGGTGCCCCAGGGCGATGGGGCCGGAGGCCCACAACCCCTCACCGTCAGGACCACGGTCCGACATCGTCGCCGTCATCCGGCTGACCGCCCCCACGTCGGGGCTGGTGCCGTCGAGCCGGAGCTCGCCGCTGAAACCGCACATGTCGGATCCTCCCGAGGTCCTCGCGTCACAGGACGGGCCGAAGGTCACGCGACCAAGGGTCATCGGCCACGGTGACGGTCCGGCTGCTAACCGCAAGCCTATGGGCAGACGGTTGCAGCGTCCGCTGGGCGTCGGGCGACCAGGGGAGTGCGAGCGCCGCGGAAGAGGGAGACGTCCATGGCGAACCACGACCCGCCGGTCGAACCCGGACCGACCTCGGCCACCACGGCAGGCGACCTCGACCAGACACTGCCGGGCGAGCACGTCCGCACGCTGCTGACCCACCTCAACGACGTCGCCGTGCTCGTGGTGGACCACGACCTGCGCTACGTCGGCGCCGGCGGCGCCGGCCTGGAGAGCGCCGGTTGGGACCCCGCGGAGCTTCTGGGACGCAGGATCGACGAGGTCGTGCCCCCGGCCGAAGCGACCGCGCTCGCCGCCCTCTACCGACGTGCACTCGACGGCGAGGTCGCCCGCGTCCAGCACCGGGGCATCCGGGGCCCCGAGCGGCTCCACGACGTCGAGGTCGTACCGATCCGTGACGCGACCGGCGCGGTGGAGGCGGCGCTGATCATCGCCCACGACATCACCGACCCCGTGGCAGCGGCGACGGCGCTGTCCAACAGCGAGCAGCGGCTGCGCGCGTTGACCGAGGCCTCCGCGGACATGCTGGCCCTCTACGACCTCGATGGCCGCTACCTCGAGGTGTCCACCGCAGCCCGGACGCTGTTCGGCTGGGAGCCGGAGCAGTTGGTCGGCACCAGTTCCTACGACTACTTCCATCCCGACGACCTGCCGGCGGTCAGCGCTGCACACGGCACGGTGCTGGACGACGACGAGGTGGGCCCGATCACCTACCGCCTGCGGTGCGCGGACGACTCGTACCGCTGGGTGGAGGTCCTCGGACGGGCGCTGCGCGACGCGCACACGACCGAGATGACGGCGATCCAGTGCACCACCCGCGATGTCGACGCGCGGTACCAGTCCGAGCTGGCCCGGGCCGCCACCCAGGCACGGCTGCGCACCACCCTCGACCACGCCCCCATCGGCATGGCACTGGTCGGTCTGGACGGCCGCGCGATCGAGGTCAACGACGCCCTGTGCGCCATCCTGCAACGCCCCTGCGAGGAGCTCCTCGGCGCCTCGATCGCCGAGGTGTCCCACCCCGATGACCTGGACGCGGACCTCGCGCTGCTCGGTGAGGTGCTGACGGGAGCGCGGACCCACTACGCGCTCACCAAGCGGTACCTGCGGCCGGACGGCACAGCCGTGCCCTGCGAGCTCCACGTGGCCGCCCTCCGCGACGACCGCGACGATCCGACGGCGCTCATCGCACAGATCGTGGATGTGACCCAGCGCGTGGCCGCCGAGGCCGAGCTGCAGGCTGCCAACACCGCGCTCCGCGAGAGCAACGCGGAGCTGGAGCGCTTCGCCGCCGTGGCCTCCCACGATCTGCGCGGCCCGCTGCACACCGCACGCAGCCTGCTGGATCTCCTCGCGACCCGGATCGTGGTCCCGGAGGGTTCGCTGGAGGCCGACGTGCTCGACCGCGCCTGCGCCCAGCTGGAGCGGCTCGCAGCCACCGTCGATGGGCTCCTGGACCTCGCGCTGCTCGGCCACCGACGTCTCCGGTCGGCGCCCGTAGCCCTGTCGACGGTGCTGGCCGAGGTCCTCGAGGCGCTCGAACTCGACCAGGACTGCCCCCCGGGTGACGTCCGCCTCACCGCCGATGCGCAGCTGACCGGTGATCCGCGGCTGGTGCACGTGCTGCTGCAGAACCTGGTGAGCAACGCGCTGCGCAGCACCGAGGATGACCGCCAGGTCATCGTCGAGGTGTCCGGTCGCCGCGATGCCACCGGCTGGCAGCTCCGCGTCGAGGACGACGGCGACGGTGTCCCCCTGACCCTGCGCGACCACCTGTTCCGGCCCTTCGGGACCGGTCCGACGCGGGCGCTGGCACCCGGCCACGGGCTCGGCCTGGCCACCTGCCAGCGCATCGTGGAGCGCCACGGCGGGTCGATCACGGTCGACCACCTGCCCAGCGGCACGGCGTTCCTGGTGACCGTGCCGGTCGGTGCGATGCGGTGACCGCCGGTCGGCACCTGAGCGGACGGCGGCGAGCGAGCGCCCCGCGGGCCCCTGGCTAGCGTGGCAGCCTCCGCCTGCGGGAGCCACGCCGTGCCGACCTTCCACCTCGTCGATGCCTTCACCGATGCGGCCTTCGCCGGCAACCCGGCAGGGGTCGTCCTCCTCGCTGCCGGGCCGGTGGACGGGCTCTGGGCCCAGCGCGTCGCCGCGGAGGTCGGTGCCTCGGAGACCGCCTTCCTGGTGCCCGCGCCGGCGAGGGACGACGCCGCGGCCCGCAGGACGGCCGGCCCGCGCTGGCAGCTGCGCTGGTGGACCCCCGGGACCGAGGTGGAGCTGTGCGGGCACGCGACCCTCGCCGCCGCCCACGTGCTGCGGGGCCGGGGCCTGCTCGACGTCGGCGCCACCGTCACCTTCGACACCCGCTCCGGCACGCTCCACGCCCGCTGCGCGACCGACGGTCGGATCTGGCTGGACCTGCCCGCCTGGCCCGTGGCCGACCACACCGCTCCCAGCGACGTGGCGGGGCTCCTCGGCGGGGTGGCGGGCCGCTACCTCGGTCGCACCCGCGTCGACCAGGCCAACGACGTCGTCGAGGTGGCCGACACCGCCGCGCTGGACGCCGTCGAGGTCGACCGCGACCGGGTCGCGACGCTGGGTGGCGCCGGGTTGATCGTGTGCTGCGACGGGGCCGGCAGCGACGCCGCCATGCGCTACTTCGCGCCGGCGGTGGGCGTCGACGAGGACCCGGTGACCGGCTCGGCCGCCTGCACCGTGGCACCCCTGTGGGCCGAACGCCGCAACCGCCGGGAGGTCACCATCGAGCAACGCTCAGCGCGGGGCGGGTGGCTGTGGACCCGTGCCGGTGGCGTGGGCGAGGAGGGGCGGGAGCACGGCGTGGCCGCCGACCGCGTCCTGGTCGGCGGCCACGCCGTCACGACGATCACCGGTGAGGTCCTCGGCCCCTGCGGCCTGGCGTGATCGTTGCCTGGGCGCACGCCCAGGAGACGACCAGCCCTCACCCACGAGCCCCGCCCGGAGCCAGCCCCCGCAGCGGTCCCGCTACGGGGTCGGTGCCGACCTCAGGCCAGGACGTCGAGGTCCAGCTCCAGCCCCACGGTCCAGTTCGGGGCGTCCACCACCTCGAGGATCCGCAGGTGACCGGCGACCGAGCACAGGGCGTAGGCGTCCTCGGCGTCCACCCCGTGCCGACCCAGCAGCTCGATCATCGCCGCGGTCGCCTCCGCCGCACCGGTGTAGAGGTCGGGTCCGAC
>SKTN01000267.1 GCA_007117945.1 Nitriliruptoraceae bacterium
ACCGCGTTGACCGCCGCCGGGCAGCGGGCGGTGGGCTTCGCCGACGCCGGCCGGCTCGCCGTGGGCGCGCGGGCCGACCTGGTGGCCGTCGACCTGCACAGCGTCCGTACCGCCGGCGCGGATCCGGCGTCGGCGGCCGCGACGGTGGTCTTCGGTGCCGCTGCCGCCGACGTCACCGATGTGATCATCGACGGCCGGGACGTGGTCCGGGACCGTCGCCACGTCCTCGGTGACGTGCCGACGCTGCTGGCCGAGTCCATCGCCCCCCTCCGGGAGGAGCTGGCGTGAGCGCGGATCCCGCTGCCGAGGGGCAGGGGCCCCGCAGCACCTGCTACGACCGGATCGGCGAGCTGGTGACCTGCGTACCCGGGCTCGGGGACGACACGCCCCTGGGGCTGCGTACCGACGCCGCGGTGGTGGTCGAGGACGACCGCGTCGTGTGGGTGGGTGCGGCCGGTGCCGCGCCGGCGACCGACGCGCGGGTGGACCTCGAGGGCCGCTGCGTGCTCCCGAGCTTCGTCGACAGCCACAGCCACGTGGTGTTCGCCGGGGACCGTTCCGCGGAGTTCGCGGCCCGCATGGCCGGTGAGCCCTACGCCGCCGGCGGCATCCGCTCGACGATGGCGGCCACCCGCGCAGCGACGAGCGCGGAGCTGAGCCGTCGGGCCCGCGACCTGGTCGCGGAGATGCGCCGGCAGGGCACGGGCGTGGTGGAGATCAAGTCCGGTTACGGCGGCGATGTGGACACCGAACGGCGCAGCCTCGAGGTCGCCCGGCAGCTCACCGAGGAGACCACCTTCCTCGGGGCCCACGCGGTGCCCGAGCCGTACGTCGACCGGGTGGACGACTACCTGGACCTGGTCACGGGGGAGATGCTGCACACCTGCGCCCCCCTGGCGCGCTGGATCGACGTGTTCGTCGAGCAGGGCGCCTTCGACGCCGAGCGGGCCCGCGGGGTGCTGGCGGCGGGGCGCGACGCCGGCCTCGGCCTGCGGGTCCACGCGAACCAGTTGGGGCACGGACCGGGTGTGCAGCTCGCCTGTGAGCTGGGTGCGGCCTCCGCCGACCACTGCACCTACCTCGACGACAGGGACGTCGCCGCCCTGGTCGACAGCGGCACCGTCGCCACCCTGGTCCCCGGGGCGGACTTCTCCACACGCGCGCCCCGCTACCCCGACGGGCGGCGTCTGGTGGACGCCGGCGCCGAGGTGGCGCTGTCCACTGACTGCAACCCGGGGACCTCCTACACCACCTCGATGCCCTTCGTCATCGCCCTGGCGGTGCGCGAGTGTGGCCTGACCCCCTCCGAGGCGGTGTGGTCGGCCACCGCCGGGGGCGCCCGCGCGCTCGGACGCGACGACGTCGGCCATCTCGGGGTCGGCGCCGCGGCGTGGATGACGGTCCTCGACGCGCCCGACCACCGCCACCTCAGCTACCGCCCCGGGGTACCGCTCGCCCGTCCCCTGACCGGCCCGCGCGGCCAGGGCCTTCTGGACACTGACCCACGGGCTTCCTACTATCGGTCTCAGAGCCACTGACGGAGGCGTGTCACCCCTGTCCGACGCACGATGCACGTACGGCCGCTAGCGAGGGAACCTTCCTAGCTGGGGTCTGGTCTACACCCCGTAGGCCTCGACACCCCCGGGAGCTCTGGCAACCCCTGGAGCCGACGCGCTCCGATGTCACGCCCCCGCACCATCGTTGTTGCACGAGCCGGGTACGACGGCCGTTCCAGCCGTGACAGGTCGGAACGCGCTGGAGGCAGAGCCCTGCCACCGCGGATCGCCGCCGACACCCAGGGACGTGATACCCACCCGAGATGTTGAGAGGAAGAGATCGATGAGAGTCATGAACGCCCCCAGCAAGCGCAGCCGGATGCTGCGTGCCGCTGTGGCGATGGCCGCCCTCGCGGTCATCGCTGCGGCGTGCGGCAACGGCGAGGAGGCCGTCGTCGATGACGAGGTCACCGAGGACGATGAGGCGACCGAGGACGATGAGGCGACCGAGGACGAGGCGCCTGAGGCGACCGGCCTGCTCGCCGAACTGCAGGAGCAGGGTTCGATCACCGTCGGTGTGGCCAACGAGGTGCCCTTCGGCTACGTCGACGACGACGGTGAGGTGACCGGCATCGCTCCCGACGTCGCCCGTGCGGTGCTCGCGGAGCTCGGCATCGAGGAGATGAACGCCGACGTCGTGGAGTTCGGCGAGCTGATCGGTGGACTCCAGGCCGGGCAGTTCGACATGATCACCGCCGGGATGTACATCACCAACGACCGTGCGCAGCAGATCTTCTTCTCCGACCCCGACTACTGCGTCTCGGAGTCGCTCGCGGTCGAGGAGGGCAACCCGCTCGGGATCGTCGACTACCAGTCGCTGGTGGACAACCCGGACGTCATCGTGGCCGTGGCATCGGGCACCGTCGAGGTGCAGTACCTCGAGGACGCCGGCGTCCCGGACGAGCAGATCGAGACCTTCGGTGACATCGACGGCATGTACCGTGCCCTGGAGGCCGGCGAGGTCGATGTGGTGACCGGTACGGCTGCCACCGTCGCGACCCAGGTCGCTGCACGTGACGGCATGGAGGGTGTCGAGCCCTTCTTCCCGGTCGATGCGGAGGGCAACGACGTCTTCCCCTGCGGTGGTCACGGCTTCGATGACGAGGACTTCCGTGACGCCTTCAACGAGGTGCTGAACCGGTTCCGCGAGGACGGCACCACGATGGAGATCATCACCGCCTACGACGACTTCGATGAAGAGGACGTCGAGCTGGCGAACACCCTGACCCTCGAGGACTTCCTCGACTAGATCCCCGCCCTCGCCGGATCTCGGTGCTTAGACTGACCGGGGTCCGGCGAGGTGTGCTGTCCGCAGCTGGGGGCACCGGACGTCCGGTGACGACCCCGTGTGGGACCTCGAGAAAGGCAGCTCGTGGGAGACCTGGTGCTCACACCGGGGCAGTACGCACAGCTGTGGAACGGCATGCTCGCAACGGTGCAGATCCTGGCTGGCGCCTTCGCCCTGGGCATCTTCCTGTCCCTGGTGGTGGGGGTGGGACGGCTCTCGGACCGACGATGGGTCCGGGGCATCTCCTTCGGGTTCGTGGAGTTCGCCCGCGGCATCTCCTCGATCATCCTCCTCTTCATCATGGTGATCGCGATCCCGATCCTGCTCGGTGACATGATCCCGTGGTTGCGTGGCCGCTCGGTCGCGGTGCTGGGCGCGCTCGCGCTGGGCGTCAACATGGGGGGCTACGGCGCGGAGATCATCCGCGGGTCGATCCTGGCCATCCCCAAGGGCCAGACCGAGGCGTCCATCGCGTTGAACCTCAACCCCACGCAGCGACTGCGCTACGTGGTCCTGCCCCAGGCACTGCGGATCATCCTGCCGCCCATGGGCAACCTCACCATCGAGATCCTCAAGGGCACGGCGCTGGTGTCCGTCGTGGGGGGCTTCGACCTGATGCGCGCCACGCAGAACCAGATCGCCAGCATGCTCGCGCGGGGGGCGATCGGGGTGACGGTGCTGTTCGTGAACGTCCTGGTGATCTACTTCATCCTCGCCCAGGGGGTCAACGCCTTGTTCCGGCTCGCCGAACGGGCGCTCGACCGCCGCTTCCAGCAACGACCTGCCAGCAAGGGTGTCCGGATCGACGCGACGGTGGGGGCCGAGACCGATGGCTGATGACACCCCCCACACCCAGCAGGCCGTCGACGAGCCGTCGCAGGAGGGTGGTGACGCGCCGGCGCAGCCCGCCTTCGACCTCGAGGTGGAGCAGAGCCACAAGTGGTACCGGCGGCCCGATGTGCTCGTCCCGGTCACCCTCGTGGTGCTCGGCCTGTCCCTGCTCGCCATCGTGCCGGCGCCCTCGGGTCGCTTCAGTTCGCAGTTCTCACCCGGACGCGAGGTGTCCTTCGGGTGGGACTACTTCTTCCACCTCCTTCCCCAGATGCTCCGCGGGCTGTACACGACCGCGCGTGCGACGGTGCTGGGCTTCCTCATCGCGGCCACGCTCGGGATGGTCATGGCGATGCTGCGACGCTCCCAGAACCGCGTCGTGAGCCTGCCCACGGCCTTCCTGATCGAGTTCATCCGCTCCACCCCGATCCTGGTGCAGATGTTCTTCGCCCAGGTCCTGGTGCGCTCCGTCGACTGGCTGTCGCTCAACCCGATCGTCATCCTGTTCCTGGTGCTCGGGATCCACTACGCCACCTACGCCTCCGAGGCCTACCGGGCGGGGATCAACAGCGTCCCGAAGGGCCAGTGGGAGGCGGCGGTCGCGCTGAACCTGGATCCCGTCACGAAGTGGACCCGCATCATCATCCCGCAGGCGATCCCCAACGTCCTGCCGACGCTGGGCAACTACCTCGTCGCCGCCTTCAAGGACGCCCCCATCGGGGACGCGGTCCTCAGTACCGCGGGAGTGCTGTTCTTCGCCAACACCATCCGCGCCGAGGACTTCCGACCGGTCGAGCCGTACCTGCTCATCGGTGTCGGGTTCCTCCTGGTCAGCCTGCCTGCGGCATGGCTGGTCCGCCGTCTGGAGGCACACATTGCGTACGAACGTGGCTGAGCCCGACCGCAACGACGTCTCCGACAAGGGAGCCGCCAGCGTGCGCTTCCGCGCCGTCGACAAGGCCTTCGGGGCCCTGACGGTGCTCGAGGACCTCCACCTCGATGTGGAACCCGGTGAGCGCGTGGTCGTCATCGGGCCGAGCGGCTCGGGGAAGACGACCATCCTGCGCGTGACCATGACCCTCGAGCACATCGATGCCGGCACGATCCAGATCGGCGGTGAGCAGCTCTACCACGAGCCGACCTCCGCGGGGACGCTGAAGCCGGCCAGCGAGAAGCACATCCGCAAGGTCCGCTCCAACATCGGGATGGTGTTCCAGCACTTCAACCTGTTCCCGCACATGAGCGCGATCGAGAACGTGATGCTCGCGCCGATCAAGGTCCACGGGGTGTCCCGTGACGAGGCGCAGCACAACGGCATGGAGCTGCTCGCCAAGGTCGGTCTGGCCGAGCACGCGAACCACACCCCGGGCCAGCTGTCCGGCGGTCAGAAGCAGCGTGTGGCCATCGCGCGTGCCCTGGCGACCTCGCCGTCGGTGATGCTGTTCGACGAGGTGACCTCGGCCCTGGACCCCGAACTGGTCGGTGACGTGCTCAACGTCCTCCGCGATATCGCGGAGGAGGGCAGGACCACGATGATGCTGGTGACCCACGAGATGGGGTTCGCCCGCGAGATCGCCGACCGCGTCCTGATGTTCGACAAGGGACGGGTCGTGGAGTCCGGTCCACCCTCCCAGGTGCTGGACAACCCGCAGCAGGAGCGCACCCGTTCCTTCCTGGGCGCGGTCGCCGAGCACTGAGGCGCCACCGGTCAGCGTGGTGCGAGCGCCAGCTGCCGGGACAGTGCCACCAGGTTGCCCTCGGCGTCCCACACCTGACCGTCCTCCTCGAGGTAGCCCCGGGTGATCGCACGGGTGGTGAAGGCGGCGGCGAGGTAGCCGGGAGCCGGGTGGCCCCGCAGCTGCACCGTGAGCTCGATGGTCGGCACCCACGAGGTGCGCCCGGTGGTGTTGAACACCGCCGGCGCGAAGCAGTCGGCGACCACCAGCAGCCCCAGGGGGTCCATGGCGGTGGCCTCCGCGGCGTCGGCGAAGCGCAGGTAGCCACCCATCTCGCCCCGGCCGGTGGGACGGCCGAGCGCCCAGGTGGCCAGCTCCGCAGGTTGGCGGTGGTCGAAGCGCTCCTGGATCGGGAAGCTCGGCAGCGCACCCGCGGCAGCGCGCTCGACGGCCGCTGTGGTCACGTCGATGCACGCCTCGATGGCCGGGAGGTCGGGTGGCGAGAGGTCGACCCGCTCGGGGCCCCGGGCGGTCGCGAGGTCGCCGAAGGCGCCCAGCAGCCGGACGCACTCGCGGTCATCCTGGAGCAGCCGCGCAGCCACCGTGGTGTGCCGGCCCCCGCTGCGCACCAGCTCCACCTCGACGTCCACGTCCCCGGGTTGCGGCGGGTGCAGGAAGTGCCCGGTCAGCGACACCGGGTCCGGGTGGGCACCGGTCTGCCGTTGCATGGCGCGCGCGGCGAGGGCGAGGAGGTAGCCCCCGTTGGGCGCGGCACCGTCCACCACCGCCCAGCCCGGGTCCACCCGGCCGCGGTAGCGGCCCGGTGCCACGGGCGTGACCGCGGTGTCCCGCGCGAACCTGTCCTCGACCACGGGCCTCGCCACCTGCCCTCGCCCCGGCATGTCGACCTGCGGCGGGCACGGTAGCCGTCCCTGCTGCGCGGCTCAGCCGGTCGTGATCGGGCTGCGGATCCGGGAGGGGCCCGTCGGCGAGCTGTCGGCCCCCTGCGGTGCCGCGTCGGCCGCCTCGAGCGCCCGTGCGGCGAAGCGGTCGGCGGTGGCGGCCAGGGCCTCCGCGTCCTCGGGCGTCAGCTCCGAGGCCGAGAGGAGCACGAGGGTGTCACCTGTGACCGCGATGCCGTGGAGCCCATCGGGCGCCGCGGTGAGCGGTTCGTAGGCGCCCGCGTCGAGGTAGATCCGTCGGGCGTCGTCGCTGACCTGCGCCGTGCTGAACCGCGCTCCGAGCGCGTCGGGCAGCGCGACGAGCTCGCCGTGATCGATCCAGTCACGCGCCGTCAGGGTGACCTCGGGCAGCGGGGCGGCGAGCTGCGCGCCGACGGCACCGCGGCGGACGGTGGCACGGTGCTGTCCTGCGGCGCCCTGTGCCGCGGTCACGCTGACATCACCGGCCACCGCCGTCCCGCCCTCGACGGGCAGGACGTGGACGTTGCGGGCGCGGCCACCGACGCGGGTGCGGGCCCGACCGAGCCGGATGGTCGATCCGGCCCCACCACGGGGCCGGGCTCCACCACGACGTGCGTCGCCGGCCGCCTCCTCGCCGAGTTCGGGGAAGGCGGTTCGGACCAGGTCGGCGAGCGCGTCGGCATCGTCCTCGGCGATGCGTTGCCACCCCGCGGCCGCGGCCCGGGCGTCCAGGGCCCGTGCCCGTCGCCAGCGCAGGGCCTGCCGTACGAGCAGCGCGGCGGCGATGATGGCGATGATGGCGCCGAACAGCAGCGGGTCGTCGACCTGCATGGTGGCTCCCTCGTCCGGGGTCGCTGGGG
>SKTN01000262.1 GCA_007117945.1 Nitriliruptoraceae bacterium
GGTGCCGTCGGGCACCTCGGCCGTAACCGATACCTCGCCCCCCGGTCGGTGTTCGGCGTTGAACCAACGCGAAGCCCCTGCATCGCGCAACAACTGGATGGTGTCCGAACGGACACTGTCCCCTCCGCGATGGCGCCGCCAGTGACGAGCTCGCCGCCGGGCCGGGGTGGCCGATGTGGCCGGCGCGGCCCTGGTCGCCGGCTGCGGGATCCGGGTCTGGCGCCTGCGCGACCCGATCCGCCGACCCACGGGCAGTGCGTCCACCACGGACCGGTGACCCGACGCCGATGACAGGGCCTGCCCGGGCCGAGGCGACGGCGGGAGGCCGGCAGCCACGGGTGTCGCCGGCGAACAACACGGCCAGGGTGACGTCACAGCCCGAGCAGCCCCCGGAGCCGGTCAGCGTCCATCGGGCGGCCCGGGGAGTCCCATCGGGTGGCGTGGTCCTGGAACTCCTGCAGCAGGCGGAGGAGCACGTCACGACGGGTCGGGTCGGCGGCCGCCTGGCGGGGCGTCGCACCCGACAGCGCCGGCAACGGGGTGTCGACCCAGGCCTCCTCGTGGGCACGCATCATCTCGTCGAGCTGTGCCTCGAGCTCCGAGCGTGCCTGCGGGTCGAGGCGCTCGAGGTCGAGGAGCCCCTCGTCGTCCCCCATGTCCTCGTGGTCGATCTCCCCCTCGTCGCCCCGCCCGGCCAACAGCTCGGCGACCGCCCGCCGCTCCTCGTCCACGATGGTCGCGTCCGGGGCGACGCCACGGATGAGGTCGTCGAACCAGGCCGCCCGCGTGGCGGAGTTCACCTGGACGACGAGGTCGTCGTCCTCCCGGGTGATGCTGCCCATCACCCACCGCTGGCCGTCCTTGTCGGAGAAGGCGAGCAGTCCCGGCCCGTCCTCCTCGAGCTGCTCGGCCAGCGCCGCCCAGGCCGCGTCGGGGTCGGGGACGCGGTAGCTGCGTCGGATCAGCTCGAGCGGGTCCCCGTCGGTGGTGGCCAACCCCGGCGGGGCGTGCAGTGACGCGTACCAGCCCGCCAGTTCCTCGAGGCCAGGCCCCCCGTCGAGCAGCGCCAGCAGCCCCTCCCGCTGGTGGTCGGGGATCGTCAGCGTCCCGACCGAGGGGACGACCCCCTGCGGGGTCGGCACCAGCCAGGCCAGGATCGCGTCACCGACCTGCAGCTGCCGGCGGAGAGCGCGGTCGACCACCTCGGTCCGCTCCCCCGTGGTCAGGTCCAGCAGCCGCACGCCCGACCCGCCCACCACCTCGATGACCTCCTGCACCGAGGCTGCAACCTCGCACCAGCGCCGCAGCAGTTCGAGCTCGTCCGCCGGCAGCAGCGCACCTCGCAGGTCGCACAGGTCGGTGAGCAGCTGCCCCTCGAAGAGGGCGAGGTTGACCAGGATCGGGTCCTCCAGGGCCGCATCGAGGTCCGGTGACGCACCGGCGTGCAGGGCGGCGTCGACCAGGACGTCCTGTCCCACCGGCGAGGTGGCGAACCGCACGATCTTGTGCCAGATCCAGTCCATCCGCTCGGCCAGGGGCCAGCCGTTGCTGCGCTGGCAGCAGACCTTGTACTTGCGGCCGGATCCGCAGGGACAGGGGGCGTTGCGTTCGGCCGCGGCCGGGCCCGGTTGGGCGTAGCGGGCCAGCAGCGCACGATCCTGTTCGATGCCATGCCCCTCCAGCCGCTGCAGGTACGAGAGCGCAGCGCCCGCGCGCCCCCGGTCGTCGAGGTAGCCGGCCATCGCGACGGTGGCACCGAGGTGGTCCGGATCCAGCTCCAGCGCCCGGCGCACGAAGGCCTCCGCCGGCAGATGGTCGTCGGCGTTGAGCTCGGTGGTGACCGAGCGCACCCACGCGGCGTTGGCCCGCGCCCGACGTCGTGGCAGCTCCCGGTCCAGCACGTCGATCATCTCGCCGAGCACCATCGCCCGCAGCGCGTCCCCCGCCACGACGTCCTCGAGCAGTGCACCGGCGAGCTCCTCGTCCTCCAGGGTGCGTGCCAGGGCAGCGACCACCCCGGAGAACGGCCCGGCCTCCACCTCGTCGGCGTCCGGGCCCACCGCCGTCAGCTCCGACAGCAGCTCCTGCGGCGTGGGGAGTCGTGCGTCCTCGGCCTCGAGGCGGGCGACGAGCGCGGACCGCAACCCGTCCACCATGCTGTCCACGGCCCCGTGGATGCGACGCAGGTCCGCCACCTCGTCCTCGTCGAAGCCGTGGTCGGCCCGCAGGTGCTCCGCCACCTCGCGGAACGGGTCGTAGGGCTGCGGGTCGGGCTCGTCCCGCGTGAGGACCCGATCGTCGACGACCCGCAGGTCGGCGGCCTCGAGCAGCATGGACAGCGGTGCGCTCGGGGTCGACAGCAGGCGCGGGTACCGGACCCGGGCCTCCAGCACCAGCTCGACCACGTCGACGACCTGCTCCAGCTCGCGGATGATCCCGTGCACCTCGCGGAGCCGGTCCGCGGTGCGCTGCTGCGGTGCGGGAGGCGCCTCCAGCCCCGTGACCCGGCACGTCCCGCCGATCCAGATGAGCTGGAGCACGGCGGCGTCGGGGACCCAGCCGGTCGGCCCAGCGAGGTTGCCGCCGCGGCTGTGGAGCACGCCGCCGCCCTCGAGCGGGAGCTCGAACGCGTCGTCGCACAACAACGTCAGCGGGGCGAGGTCGGATCCGAGCTCGAGCCGATCCCCACCCCGTTCGCCATCGGCCAGGACCCGGACCAGCGTCAGCCCGTCCAGCACCTGATCGAGGTCGCACAGCCGACCGTCGACCAGCGGGACGGCGGCGAACCCGTCCTCCGGCTCCTGCAGCAGCAGCGACCACAGCGCGCGTGGCTCCGGCACGATCGCCGGGTCGAGGTGGTCGAGCGCGGTGAGCTCGCGGGTCAGCTGTACGGCGGTCAGGGGCCCGAGCCGGCGCAGGGCATGCCCTGCGGCGGTGCGCACGCGGTGCTCCTCGCGGTGGTCCATGGCTCGCTCCCAGCTGGGGGGGTCGAGGATGCTGGACAGCCTACGGCGCGAGGACACCGCACCACCCGGTGTACCCCTTGGGCCGTAGCGACGCGGCCGTCGTCGTGCTTGCGTCGAGGTCCACGGCCCGACCGGCCACCCCTGACGATCTGTCGACCAGAGGATGACCATGGACCTCCCCCCGATCCCTGACCTGCAGGCCGTCCCCACCGGGGACATGCCCGGTGACAAGATCGACATCAACGACCAGCACGTGGCCAAGGCGCAGGTGATCTTCCCACGGCTGTGGGAGCTGTTGGCGCCCCTGCTCGACGAGCGCCCCCACGGCCGCGCGGTCGTGGCCGTCCACGGGGGTTCCGGGGTGGGTAAGTCGGAGATCGGCTCCCTGCTCGCCTACTACCTCGAGCATCACGGGATCGGTGCCTACATCATGTCGGGGGACAACTACCCCCGCCGCATCCCACGGGCGAACGACGCCGAGCGCCTGCGGATCTTCCGGGCAGGTGGCCTGCGCCGCCTGGTCGAGCGCGGGCAGTACGACGACGGCGTCCGCGCCGCCCTGGCCGAGCTGCAGGCGGGCGACCTCGATGCGGACACCGGCGCGGTCGCCGAGCACCCCTGGCTGGCCACCTACCAGAGGGCCGGACGTCGGGCGCTCACCGGCTACCTCGGCACCCCTGCGGAGACCGACTTCGACGAGGTCAACGGCGTCCTGCGGGCCTTCCACGCCGGTGCACCCGAGCTCCAGCTCAAACGCATGGGCCGCGAGGAGACCGACCGCTGGTACGAGACCGTCGAGATGTCAGGCACCCGCGTGCTGGTCCTGGAGTGGACCCACGGCAACAACCCGCATCTCGACGGGGTCGACATCCCCATCCTGCTGAACTCCACACCGGAGGAGACCCTCGCCCACCGCCGCTCCCGCGCCCGGGACGGGGCACTGGACAGCCCCTTCACCATGACGGTGCTGCACCTCGAGCAGCAGCTTCTGCACGCCCAGGCCGGCCGGGCGAGGATCATCGTGTCCAAGGCCGGTGAGGTGATCGACTACGAGACCTACCTGCGGCACATGGGCAAGCACCTGCCCGGTACCGGTCCCATGCTCAACGTCTACCCCGACAGCATCGGCAGCTCGCTGTCCGACGTGGTGACGCTGCTGCAGCGCCCGGAGCTGCGTGACACCTTCGCGTCGGCCTACCTGCTGCCGAGCATCTTCAACACCGACCTCGATCGTGGCTTCTCCGTGATCGACTACCGGCTCAGCGACCGGCTCGCGTCCGAGGCGGACCTCCGCGCGCTCGCGGAGGAGGAGATCGACCTCAAGCTCGACTTCGTCCTCAACCACGCCTCCGTGCTCTCCCCGCAGTTCCAGGACCTGCTGCACAGGGGCGAGCGGTCCCCCTACGCGGACTTCTTCATCGACTGGAACGCCTTCTGGGCCGGTCACGGCGAGCTGACGGACGAGGGCTACGTCCAGCCCCAACCCGAGCTCATCGAGGACATGTTCTTCCGCAAGCCCGGGCTGCCGATCCTGATGGTGCGCATGCCCGACGGCACCGAGAAGCCCTACTGGAACACCTTCTACCAGCAGGTGCGCTACCCGACGGTCGATCCACAGGAGGTCATGGAGGCCACGGGGCTGCAGTACGGCTCCGCCGAGGTGGTGGCCACCCGGCTGAACCAGACACTGGCCGACGGGGGGCGACCCGGCGACGCGGACCTCACCGGCTTCGAGGCGCACCGTGACAGCGTGGTCGAGCTGCTCGAGTCCCGACGCCGCTACCTCGGCCAGATGGACCTCAACATCGACTCACCCCTGGTGTGGGAGTTCTACGCCGACACCCTCGACCGGCTCGCCGGCTACGGGGCGGAGATCATCCGACTCGACGCCTTCGCGTACGCGCACAAGGCGCCCGGCGAGCGGAACTTCTTCAACGAACCCGGTACGTGGGAACTCCTCGACCGCCTCAAGGAACTGGCGAACCGTCGCAGGCTCAAGCTGCTGCCGGAGATCCACTCGACCTACGAGGAAGGCACCCACGAGGCCATCGCCGCCAGAGGGTTCATGATCTACGACTTCTTCCTGCCCGGTCTGCTGATCCACGCGTTCGAGGAGCAGGACACCACCACGCTGCGGCGCTGGATCGGTGATGTGCTCGAGAAGGGGATCCGCACCGTCAACAAGCTGGGCTGTCACGACGGCATCCCCCTGCTCGACCTGCGTGGCCTGCTCAGCGAGGAGGAGATCGAGTCCCTCATCGAGACGGTCACGGCACGGGGCGGCTACGTCAAGGACCTGCACGGGCAGAAGAAGCTGTACTACCAGGTCAACGCCACCTACCACTCGGCACTGGGCGAGGACGACCAACGGCTGCTGCTCGCCCGCGCCATCCAGCTGTTCATGCCCGGCAAGCCCCAGATCTGGTACCTCGACCTGTTCGCGGGGACCAACGACCACGAGGCGCTTGCGCGCGCCGGCTCGGGCGGCCACAAGGAGATCAACCGCACGAACCTGACCATGGACGACGTCGAGGAGGGCCTCAGGCAACCGGTCGTGCAGCAGCAGCTCGAGCTGCTGCGGCTGCGCACCACCTGCCCGGCCTTCGGTTTCGATGCGGCGTGCGAGGTCGGCGACACGCCGGCGGAGCAGCTGTCGGTGACCTGGCGCAAGGACGGCCACGAGGCCCGGTTGGAGGCTGATCTGGCGACCTCCACCTTCACGATCACGGCGACGGATGCGTCGGGTGCGGAAACGGCGAGGTTCGACGCATCGGGCCTCGGCCGGTGAGCGACGCGGTCATCGCCGTGACGACCCTGCGCGGCGCCTCGCGTCAGTCTCCCAGGCAGACCCCGACGCTGCGGGCGCTGGCGACCCAGGGGTGGTCCCCGGGCACGACCTTGCGTTTGCCGATGACCTCTTCCAGCGGGACGGCCTCCACGCCGTCCCCACGGGAGGCGACCATGACCCCGTAGGTCTGCTCGCGGACCAGCTCGACACAGGCGGTCCCGAGCCGTGTGGCGAGCAGCCGATCCCCCGCCGAGGGCGTGCCACCGCGCTGCACGTGCCCCAGGATCGTCAGGCGCGACTCGAGACCCGTTCGCTCCTCGAGGCCGCGGGTCAGCCGCAGGGTGTTGCCGACCTGGTCCGACTGGCGCTCCGCGAGCTCGGCCTTGGCCTCCTTGCGTTCCTGCTTGGAGTCGGCCGCGGCGATCCTCGACCGGGCCTCGGCCAGCTCCTGCGAGCCCTCCCTGGACACCGCCCCCTCGGCGACGGCGACGATGCTGAAGTTCTTCCCGGCCTGGCTACGACGCAGCACGGCCTGGGCGACGACGTCGAAGTCGTAGGGGATCTCCGGCATCAGGATCACGTCGGCACCCCCGGCGATCCCCGCCCCCAGCGCCAGCCAGCCCGTGTTGTGCCCCATGACCTCCAACACGATGATGCGGTGGTGGCTGTGCGCCGTGCTGTGCAGGCGATCCACGGCCTCGGTGGCGATACCGAGGGCGGTGTCGAACCCGAACGTGACATCCGTGCCGTAGACGTCGTTGTCGATCGTCTTGGGCACGGTGATGACGTTGAGGCCCTGCTCCATCAGACCGAAGGCGTTCTTCTGCGTCCCGCCCCCGCCCAGGCAGATCAGCACGTCGAGGTGGTTCGCCTCGTAGACCTCCGCCATCTTCTCCCGCATATCGAGGGTGCGGCTGCCGACGGGCATCTTGTGCGGCTTGTCACGGCTGGTCCCCAGCAGGGTGCCGCCCGCGGTCAGGATGCCGGACACCACGTCGCTGCTGAGCCGCACCGTGCGGTTCTCCATCAGCCCGCGGAAACCGTCACGGAAGCCGATGACCTGCCTGCCGTCGGCCGCGGCCGACCTGCTGATGGCACGGATCGCCGCGTTGAGGCCCGGACTGTCGCCGCCAGCCGTCAGGATCCCGATCGAACCGGTCATCGCGCCACCACCTCCGCGGCCAGCACCGTGGCGACCACGACTCGAGTGCCCGTCAGCCTACTTACGTCGCTGCCGTCGGACCGCGGCGTCGATCGACAGCGCACCACCGACGGGCGCTGTCGCCGGTCGCCGGCGCGAACCCCGCGGCACCCCGCCGGGGGGCTGCCGCGCGCCCCCCGGACACCGCGCACTGACACGCCGGGAC
>SKTN01000295.1 GCA_007117945.1 Nitriliruptoraceae bacterium
CGCCAGCGGCGGCGCCGGCGGGTTCGCCGAGGTGCAGGTGCCGACGGCGGCCCTGCACAGCGCCTGGACGGTCACCGTCGACGTGGACGCGGAGCGCCTCCACGCGGACAACGACGTGCTGATCGCGGCCATCTCCGCGTCGGAGGCGACCACCTACGCCGGCGCGACCGGCGGTGGGGTCCTCGCGGTGGGGGAGGTCCGGTCCTACGCCGCTGCCGGCCCGGCGACCTGGTGCACCAGCACCTCGGGGCTGCTGTGTCAGGAGCGGGCGGGGTTGGCGGACCGTGGGCGCACGACCGTGCGCGTCGGCCCCACGACCACCGTCACCGCTGGCCGGGACGTGGACGTGACCGCCACGGGTGACCACGAGCTGCGGGCGACCGCCCTGTCCGATGGCGGCGGCCTCATCGCCGCGCGCATCGCTCGGACCGGTGCGCAGCTGAGACACGACGTCCACGTGCACGTCGAGGGCGCCACGATCATCGCCGGGGATGTCCTCACGGTGCTGGCGACCAGCTCGGTCGATGTCCGCACGGAGGCGACCACCTGGTCGATGGCCGTGGGCGCCGGCGCCGACTCCGACGACACCCACAGCCACCGGGGGGCGCGGATCACCCTGGACACCCGCGTCACGATCGACGATGACGCGCAGCTGACGGCCGAGGCGGTGGTCCTCGACGCGCTGGTCACCGATGTGGTCGGCAGGGCCGATGCGGATGCGCAGGCGTTCAGCCCCATCTTCCTCGGGGTGGTCACCGCCTTCGCCAGAGCGAGGGTCGACATCACCTCGGCTGCCGGGGTGGACATCTCGGGCGAGGGGACCCGCATCACCGGGATCCAGGGTGTGGACATCCGCGCACGACACCAGGGTGTCAGTGCGGTCCGCAACGCCTACCACCTCGCCGTCGCCCTCATCCCACCGCAGAACGCCTTCGGGGAGGGGGACCTGGTTCTCACCAGCGTCGTGACCTCCGGGTCCGAGGCCCTGGTCACCGCGGGAGCCCGCGACGACGCTCGCCACGAGCGCACGGGGTTGCTCGACGGGGAGGACCAGGGGCTCGACCGCGAGGATCCGGCCCTGGCACTGGTGGTCCTCTCGGAGGTCACGGGCACCTCGGAGACCTACGGGCGGAGCATCAGCCGCAGTCGCGGAGGCAGCCTGTCGGAGCGAGCCTCCACGGCGTGGGACGCCGACGTGACGATCCTCGGGGGTCGTCGCGGCAACCCCGAGCTGGTCATCGACGAGCGCGGCGTCATCCAGGTCCTGCGCAACGTGAACGTCAGTCGCTCCGAGGGTGGAGACCTGCTGGCGGTCGGCGACACGGTCGGCGACACCGTCTACGTCGAGGTCGCCAACGACGGCTACGCCGATGTGCTGTTCCGCACCCGGGACCGCACCACGAACCAGCTCGCCAACGGCGACGACGTCCGCTGGCCGGTGTTCACCTTCCGCGACACCTTCGAGCGGGTGTTCATCCTCGACCACTCCGGGGCTGAGCTGCACCTGCTGGGCATCGATGTGGTCAACCGCAGCAGCGAGATCCCGCTGGTGCAGATCGAGAACACGGCCAGCACCGCCCGGGATCGCACGCCGATGGAGTTCGACGTCTGGCGCAGCCTCGGCACCCCCCTCATCGACGTGCAGAAGATCCAGAGCGAGGCGGACGCGGACACCCCACGCAGCACCGCGGACATCGTCGTGGGTGGGCACATCATCAACCCCTCCGGCTGGACCCGCCTGCTCAACACCGACGGAGATGTGCTTGCCACCACTGACGGCCTGATCGAGACCAACGCCCTGGACCTGTCAGCCGCCGGCGACCTCGGCAGCGCCGGGCAGCGCCTACCCGTCCTGCTGGTCCAGCACGTGGACCGTGGCCAGCTCCCGGGACCGGAGGACGACGAGCTCCGGCCGGGCCGACTGGTCGCCGCTGCCGGGGGCGACATCCACCTCGACATCCAGGCCGTCGACCGCGTCGACGTGCTGGACCCGGTCGCGCCGGACACCAGCCCGCTGACCGTGCAGCTGGACTCGATCGTGGCCGGTGGCGACGTGGACCTGCTGCTCAGGGAGAGCCTGCGCCAGGGTGGCACCGCCGACTCCGGCGACGTGCGTGTGTTCGTGCGGACGGAGACGACCTCCTCCAGCGACCGCGACCGGCAGTACAGCGTCCACTTCCGGCCCGACGCGGTCGACCCCCTCGTCCGTGACCCTGCGGCCTACTTCGACGCCGATACCACCATCACCCTCGACTCCCTGTACCTCATGGAACGCCGCGTCGAGCTCCCGGATCCTGCGCGCGGGACGGAGCCGGTGACCGGCCTCGACGCCTTCGACGTCGCCGTGGAGCTGGCGCCCACCGGCACGGCCGGTCTGGCTGGACTGGTGGCGGGCGGGACGATCACCGTGGCGGCCGCGCAGCCCGAACCGGTGGACGGTGCCGGCCAGCCCACGCCCCGCATCGACGTTCGGGCGTTCACCGACATCCTGGCTGACGGCCACATCAACGTCCTGACCAACGGTTGGATCGAGGTCACCGAGGTCGCCGATGACCTGCGCGTCGGGCTGATCGAGTCCACCGACGACGACGTGACGCTGATCTCCCCCGCTGCGATCGTCGACGCCGTGCCGGACGAGGCCGCACGCGCCGCCGACGTGATCGGGCGCAACATCACGATGTGGGCCGGTCAGGCCGGTGCTCGTGGCGGCATCGGCGCCCCCGACCGGTCGGCCACCGTCGACGACGGCGACGGGTTCCTGGAGCTCGCCCTGCTGGACGACACCGGTGTGGTCGCCGCCCACGACGGCTACCTGCGCAGCGACGGCAGCCTCACCGGGGCCACCACCCGCGGCATCTACCTCGCTGGTGTCTCCGGCGACCTGCGCCTCGACGTGGTGCGCACCAGCACCGTCGATGGCGAGGTGTCCCTGATCGTCTTGGACGGCTCGCTGCTCGACGGCCGTGAGGGTCTGAGCCCGCCCTACGCCAACGTGATCGGTGGCACCCTCGCCCTGCGTGCCGAGGGCGGCAGCGTCGGGGCCAGTGATCGTGACCTGGTGATCGACTCCCAGCGGTACGGGCCCGGCACCGTGGGCCTGCACGCGGAGCACGACCTCTACGTCACCGAGGTGTCGGTCGCCGCCGGCGAGGTGGATGCCCGCCGGTCGCTGGAGCTCGTCGAGGCCGTTGCCGGCGGCAACGTCCGGCTCACCGTGGCGGAGACCGCCGCGTTGGGCGAGGACCTGCACCTGCTGGCCGGCGGCGAGGTCCGCTACGACCAGGAGCTGCTGGCCGAGGTCGAGCAGGGCACCATCACCGCTGACACCGGCTGGATCGAGCTGCGGGTCGGCGACGACATCTCCACCACCGACGACAGCCGGATCCTGGCCGGCCAGTGGATCGACATCTTCGGCGACTTCGGCAACCAGGACCCGGGCTACGGCACCACGATCGTCCTGCGCGGGGAGGTCACCGCCGGGCGCTGCGCAACGAGCGACGACTGTGCGCCGAGCGGTGATGCCGACCGGCGCTTCGGGGACATCACCCGCATCTTCGGCAACACCGACAGCGACGCGGTGCTGTTCGACCGGACCCTGCTCGGGTCCTCGACGCGGGTCTACGGCTCCGCCGCGCCGACGACCGCAGGTGGTACCGCGCCAGCCGCCGGCGAGGCCGGCCATGCCGGCGAGGACCTGTTCGTCGTCAACCAGTTGCAGACCATGGACGTCGCCGCCGGCCACACCCTGACCCTCGACGGGCAGGGCGGCACCGACCGGTACGTGATCCTCACCACCGGCAGCGACGTCGCGACCGCCCGCCACTACGTCATCAACGTCCTCGACACCGGGGCACCCGACGATGGCGTCGATGTGCTCGAGGTCCACGGAGCCGGCAAGGCCGCAGGGGTGTTCGACACCCACGACCACGCGCAGTTGGCCGCGCTGCTGGCGGGCGAGGGCATCGCCCAGGCCGACGAGGCCGCGAGCGACGACGTCTTCCTCCTGCGCCGGACCACGGAGATCGCGGGTGAGGACGCGGATCGGCCCGGCTTCGTCGCGGTCCTGCACGGCACCGTGGAGCAGTCCCAGCAGTACGTCGGTGCCGACGGGAGCGACAGCGCGGACGACCTCACACGGCCCACCGCGGTCCAGCGCATCAACTACGACACCGCCGTCAACGGTCGCCTCGAGGTCCTCGGCCACGCCGGCGACGACACCTTCGCGGTGGATGACACCTCCGTGGCCGTCACCCTGGACGGCGGTGACGGCGACGACACCTTCCGGATCGGGCAGCTGTTCGGGTCCAAGCGCACCGCCGAGGCGGCCGGGCTCGCACCCGAGGACGAGTTCCCGGAGCTGATCGCGACCACCCGCGGCTGGCTCAGCCCCGGGATCAGCGCGCCCCTGGTCGCCATGGGCGGTGACGGCGACGACACCTTCGTCGTCTACGGCAACCAGGCGGAGCTGCGCCTCGAGGGCAACGACGGCAACGACACCTTCGTCGTCCGCGGCTTCGCCCTCGCGGCCGTGGACCCGGTCGAGGGCGCCAGCGCCGAGCAGTGCGCCGCTGACTGGCGTGACTGCGAGATCCGCTTCCTCGATGCCCTCTCCGAGGACGGCCTGCGGCTCGCCGAGCCCCGCCTCGCGGGAGGATCCTCGGTGGTCGGCGGGACCGAGATCCGCACCGGCAGCGGCGACAACGTCGTCGAGTACACCCTCAACGCGCCGGTGTCGGTCGACGGCGGCAGCGGGTTCAACACCCTGGTGGTCCTCGGCACGGAGTTCCCGGACAACATCGTGATCGACCAGGACGGCGTCTACGGCGCCGGGGTCGGCGTGCGCTTCGACAACATCCAGGTGCTCGAGGTCGACGCGCTCGAGGGCGACGATGAGATCTTCGTCCTGGGCACGCCCTTCGGCGTGGTCGTCCGGGTCGTCGGTGGGCTCGGCAGCGACATCATCAACGTCGGCGGCGACGTCACCCGCGACATCGTCGTCCGCGAGCTCGAGGGCGCCAGCGGCACGATCGACCACCAGATCATCGCCACCGACGACCCGCTCTACGCGGAGCTCGTGGCCGCCGGCATCGACCTCAACATCGCCAGCCCCCGTGAGGGCGTGGTCATCATCACCGAGTCCGACGGGTTCACCACCGTGGCGCGAAACGGCGAACTCGACCAGTACACCGTGGTCCTCGCCGCACGGCCCGACGACGTGGTCTACATCACCGTCACCGCGGCGCGGACCGACGGCTCGTCCGCCGCCCTCGGACGGGACACCCTGCTGGTGTCCAGATCCTCGGACCCCGACAGCTTCTACCGGGAGGTGACCGTCGCCGGCGGGAGCGAGGTGCGGCCGAACCGAGCCCTCGTGCTGCGCTTCACCCCCGAGGACTGGGACCAGGCCCAGACGGTCTGGGTCAAGGCCGTCACCGACGCCGCGCCCGAGGACGACCGCACCGTCAGCATCAGCCACAGCGTCGTCAGCGAGGACGAGACCTTCGACGCCGCCGTGGTCCGCAACGTCGAGGCCCTGATCCGCGGGGACGTGCCCGGCATCCGCATCACCCAACTGGATGCCGGCGCGTACGACGCCGACGGCACGCTCCGTGAGGACCGCACCAGCGTGGTGCTCGAGGGCGAGGCGCACGGTTTCACCGACGTCTACGCCATCGCACTCGCCGCCCCGCCGGCACCGGGCACCGTGGTGACGGTCCGCATCGAGCGCAGCGACGACCGGGTGCGGTTGTCGGCGGCAGCTGATGACGAGCGGTTCGGCATCGACGAGTTGGGCGCCTTCGTCACCTTCACCGACCAGGACTGGGACGATCCGGTGATCATCCGCATCACCGCCGTCGACGACGCCGTACGCCAGGATCCGAGCTTCACGGTCCTCACCCACCGGATTGACGCCGACGCGGCCGACGCCGACCCGGACTACGACGCCCGGGTGGTCCGCATCGATGTGCTGGTCTACGACGACGACAGCCCGGGCGTGATCGTCACCCAGACCGACGGCACCACCGAGGTGACCCTCGGCGACCTCGACAGCGGCCCCGGTGCGGGGGACAGCTACACCCTGCGCCTGACCCAGCAGCCGAACGGCGAGGTGACCCTACGGATCGTCACCGACGGCCAGACCGACGTCGTCGCGATCGACGGTGGGCCGGTCACCTCCCAGGAGGCGCCCGACCTCGGCAGCGCCGAGCTGACCGGCGTCACGATCGGCACCGCGCCGTACCCGCTGGACGAAGGCCGCGGCGACCTCGTGACGTTGACGCGAGGCGACGGCTCGAGCTGGCTCGAGGACGGCTGGCTCGAGGGCCAACTGGTCCGCATCGGCGGCACCGACTACAAGGTCGCGCTGCTGTCCGGGCCGCCCGGTGGCGACGCGCCCGAGAGCATCATGTGGCTGCTGGCGCTGGACTCGAGCGATGGCACCGTCACCGCCGCGCCCGTCGGCGACGCGCTGGTGCGGATCGTGCCGGTGGTGACCTTCACCCCGGACAGCTGGTCCACCCCCGTCGAGGTCACCGTCCAGGCCGACCCCCGCTACCTGGTGCCCCCGGCGCTCGCGGACGTCAAGCGGTTCTCGGCCCGGCCCCACCTGCTCAACCGGATCCGAGGGCCGCTGTCGGTCGACGGTGGGACCACCGACGCGGACCGCTCCCTGCAGGACGCGGTGCTGCTGCCCGGTGAGGGCAACGCCCCGCTCTTCGGCATCCCCCCGCAGCCGCCGGAGCGCGACCAGATCGACGTGCTCAACATCTTCGACGACTCCTCGCAGACCGACCAGTCGGGCACGCTGACCTCGACCAACCTCAGCGGCTTCGGGATGGCGGACGGCCTCGACTGGCGCGACCTCGGTTTCGCCCCCGACCAGATCCCCGACGGCCAGCAACTGACCTACCAGGGGGGCATCACCTTCGGCGGGCCGGGCGCGGATGGCGACCCGGGTGCGGGTGACGGGGTGAGCACCATCGAGGTACTCAACCTCCTCCTCGGCAGCGGCAACAACGCCCTGCGCATCGAGGGGACCCTCAACCCGGCGGCGACCGAGCAGTGCGCCGACCCGGCCGACGGCCGCACCTGCACCGCCACCCACGGCG
>SKTN01000232.1 GCA_007117945.1 Nitriliruptoraceae bacterium
AGCGCCGTGGACACCGCCGCCCCCGACGCGCCCGGCACCGGCACGGACGGCGACGGTGCGGAACCCACCTTCACCGTCTACCGCAACGTCCGCGACCTCGACGACGGCAGCACCGAGGTGGCGTGGTCCGATCTGTGTCGTGGCCCCCACGTGCCCTCCACGGAGCGCATCCCCGCCTTCGCGCTGCTGCGCAGCGCCGGCGCCTACTGGCGTGGTCGCGAGGACCAGCCCATGCTGCAGCGCATCTACGGCACCGCCTGGGAGTCGAAGAAGGCGCTCACGGCCCACCTCGAGCTCCTCGAGGAGGCCAAGAAGCGCGACCACCGCAAGCTCGGCCGCGACCTCGAGCTCACCCACCACCCCGATGAGCTCGGGCCGGGGCTGTCGATCTTCCTGCCCAACGGCGCCCTGGTCCGCAAGCAGATGGAGGACTGGATCCGCGACGAGACCCTCAAGCGCGGCTACCAGCCCGTCTACACCCCGCACATCGCCAAGGAGGACCTGTGGCGGATCTCGGGGCACCTCGAGAACTACGGGGAGCTGATGTACCCGGGCATGGAGCTCGACGACGCCGGCGCGGCTTACCGGCTCAAGCCCATGAACTGCCCCTTCCACATCCTGGCCTTCACCTCCCGGACCCGCTCCTACCGCGAGCTGCCGCTCAGGATCTCCGAGCTCGGCACGGTCTACCGCTACGAGCGTTCCGGGGTGGTCAACGGGATGCTGCGGGCACGCGGGTTCACCCAGGACGACTCCCACATCTTCTGCCGCGGGGATCAGGTGGTCGACGAGGTGGTGGGCTGCATCGAGTTCGCCCGTGATCTCTACGCCGCCTTCGGGCTGGGGGAACCCTCCCGGGTGGCGGTCTCGACCCGGCCCGACACCAAGTCGATCGGCACCGACGAGCAGTGGGATCACGCGGAGAAGGCCCTGATGGCCGCCGCCGAGCGGTCCGGGTACGCCTACCAGATCGACGCCGGTGAGGGTGCGTTCTACGGCCCCAAGATCGACATCCACGCCCGGGACGCGATCGGCCGGGAGTGGCAGCTCACCACGATCCAGGTCGACTTCAACCTCCCCGAGCGCTTCGACATCAGCTACGTCGGCGACGACGGTGAGCGCCACCAGCCCTTCATGGTCCACCGGGCGTTGTTCGGCTCCATCGAGCGGTTCTTCGCCGTGATGGTCGAGTCCTTCAACGGTGCCTTCCCGACCTGGCTCGCCCCGGAGCAGGTCCGGGTGCTGCCCGTGGCCAGCGAGTTCGACGGCTACGCCACCGAGGTGGCCGGTGCGCTGCGTGCCGCCGGCGTCCGGGTGCACGTGGACGTCGCCGACGCGACGCTCGGCAACCGCATCCGTGCAGCCCAGACCAGCAAGATCCCCTACAGCCTGATCGTCGGCGGCAGCGAGGCCGAGGCCCGCACCGTCGCGGTCCGCCCGTACCACGGCGACCAGCGCAAGGACGTCCACCTCGATGCCTTCGTGGCCGAGGTGACCGAGGAGATCGCCACCAAGGGGCTCGCAGGAGCCACCGAGGACAGGGGGTAGGAGTGACCGCCCGCGCCCCGAGCTACCACGACCTGGCCGGCTGGTACGACGCGCTCTACGACGCCCGCGGGAAGGACTACGACCGCGAGGCCCGTGCCCTGCTCGAGCTCGCGGGCAGCCGGGGCGTGGCGGTGACCAGCCTGCTGGACGTGGCCTGTGGGACCGGCCGCCACCTGGCGAGCTTCGCCGGGCGGGTGGACGAGGTGGCAGGTTCCGACGGCTCGGCGGACATGCTGACCATCGCCGCCGCCCGGCTCGGGCCCGAGGTCCTCCTCCACGAGGCCGACCTGCGGGACTTCGACCTCGGCCGGACCTTCGACGTGGTGACCTGCCTGTTCAGCTCCATCGGCCACGTCGAGGACGCCGAGGAACTGGACGCGGCGGTGGCCGCGATGGCCCGTCACGTGGCGCCGGGGGGCATGCTGCTGGTCGAGCCGTGGCTCACCCCCGAGCAGGTCCGTGAGGACGGGGTGCGCGACATCGTCACCGCGGAACAACAGGACGGGGTCATCGCGCGGGTGGCGAGCTCGCGACGCGAAGGCGGGGTCCTCGCCCTGTCCTTCGCGTGGGCCGTGGCCACACCCGGGGGTGTGGCCACCCTCGAGGAACACCTGCGCATGCCGCTGTTCACCGCCGACCGCTACGTGGCCGCCGTCGACCGTGCGGGCCTCGCAGGGGAGTGGCTCGACCACCTCGACGGTCTGGCCGCCGGCCGCGGGCTGCTCCTCGGGAGACGGCAGCCATGACCGGTGACGAGGAGCATGTCGGCGAGGTCGCCCGGGATACCCGCAGCGACCAGCCCGGTGTCGGGATCGAGGGTCTGCAGCGCCTGTGGGCGCCCTGGCGCTTCGGCTACATCGCGGGCGCCGACCCGATCGACGGCTGTCCCTTCTGCGTGCTGCCGGAGCGCAGCCCCGACCGCGACCGGGAGTCGCTGATCCTGCACCGCGGCACCCACGCCTACGTGATCTTCAACGCCTACCCCTACAACCCGGGCCACCTGATGGTGGTGCCCTACGCCCACGCCGCCGATCTCGAGCACCTCGAGGCCGAGGCGGCCGCCGAGGTCTTCGCCCTGGGGCGGGACGCCGTCGGGGTGCTCAAGCAGCGCATCGGCGCCCAGGGGATCAACCTCGGGATGAACCTCGGGGGCGTCGCCGGTGCCGGCATCACCGACCACCTGCATCTGCACGCGGTCCCGCGGTGGGGTGGCGACACCAACTTCATGTCCGTCATCGGGGCGGCACGGGTGCTGCCGAAGGCCCTGGAGGAGCTGTACGACGAGCTCCTGCCGGGTTTCGAGGCGCGCCGCTGAGGTCGGGGTGAGGCTCCGGCGAGGGCCCTGCCGCGCTGTGTAGCCTAAGGGGTCGTCCCGTCCCCGCTCCCGTAGGTCGCCGTGGCGCTGCGTTCGCGTTTCCCCGCCGCCGTCGACGCCGTCACGGCGCCGATGGGCCGTGGCCTCGGGCGCACCGGGGTCAGCCCGAACGTGCTCACCACCCTCGGGCTGCTGCTGACCGCCGCGGCCGCGGTGCTGGTGGCCGTTGGGCAGTACCGCACCGCAGGCCTCGTGCTCGTTGCGGGCGGCATGATGGACGTCCTCGACGGCTCCGTCGCGCGCGCCACGGAGCGCTCCACACCCTTCGGCGGGTTCTACGACTCCGTCAGCGACCGGGTCTCCGACGGGCTGATCCTGGCCGGCATCGCGTGGGCGGTGGCCGAGGAACCGCGCCTGCTGGCGCTCGCACTGGTCGCCCTGGTGGCGGCGGGTCTCACCAGCTACGTGCGGGCGAAGGCGGAGGCCATCGACCTGGACTGCTCCGTGGGGATCCTGGAGCGGGCGGAGCGCGCCATCGCCCTGATGGCCGCGCTGCTGTTCCACCCGTGGTTGTTCGAGCCGGTGCTGTGGCTGCTGGCGGTGGGCGGGGTCGTGACCGTGGTGCAGCGCGTCCACCACGTGTGGTGCCAGATCGACCGGGATGTGCCCGAGGAGCTGCTCGCCCTGGCCCTGCACGACCGGGCGTGGAGCCGGGCCTTCAAGGCCGCCGCACGGCGGTTCTACGGTGAGCGCAACTTCGACGGCGCCGTGGGTGGGCGCCCCGACCCGACCCCGTGAGTGCCGGCGGTCCCGTCGGTGCCGGCGACCCTGTCGGCGACCTGCCGCCGGCCGACCCGCCGAGCCTGCGGCAACGCGCGGCCTACCTGCGCTACCTCGCCGCCTGGGAGACCGCGGCCCACGCCCCCGAGCCCCTCGCCCGGCGGTTGCCGGCGCAGCTCGGTCGTGCCTGGTATCTGGCCGCACCCGTGGCGCAGCGTCGCCAGGTGCGAGCCAACCTGGCGCGGATCCGTGGGGATGCCGACGAGCGCGAGCTGACCCGCCTGGTCCGCGAGGCCTACGTCCACTACGCCCGGTACTGGTTGGACGCCTTCCGCCTCCACCGCATGGACGGCGAGGCCGTGGTGGCCGCCTCCACCGCCGAGGGTCTGCACCACGTCGACGCGGTGCGCGACGCCGGTCGCGGTGGCATCTTCGCCACCGCCCACCTCGGCTCCTGGGACGTCGGTGCCTTCTTCACCACCCAGCGACGCTGGGGCATGGTGGTGGTCGCCGAGGTGGTCGAGCCCCGCGCCCTGTTCGACCGGTTCGTACGGCTACGGGAGCAGGCGGGCATCGGGGTGATCCCCCTGGTGCGCGGGGGCGACGTGCTCGGGCGTCTCGAGCGCGCCGTGCGCGAGGACGGCGCCCTGGCCACGCTGCTCGCCGACCGGGACCTCACGCGGCACGGGCCGATCGTGGAGTTCTTCGGCGAGCCCTGCCGGTTGCCGGCGGGACCCGCTGCTCTGGCCCGCCGCACCGGCCTGCCCGTGCACGTCGGTGCGTTCCTGGCCGCCGGCGACGGCTTCCACGGCGTCGTCCACCCACCGATCGACGTTGCCCACCTCGACGTGCTCGATGGCACCCAGGCCGTCGCTCACGAGCTGGAGCGCCTGATCGGGCGGTTCCCCACCCAGTGGCACGTGTTCGTGCGCAACTGGCTGGCCGACCGCGAACCCGACCACCCCGTGGTCGCGGCCTGGCGGGGCGGGCGGGACTGGCGCGCCCTGGCCCGTGCGGAGCGGGCCGGGCGTGACGGCGAGGGGGCAGCGTGAGGATCGCCCTGGTCAGCCCCTACGACCTCGGCGTCCCCGGTGGGGTGCAGTCCCACGTGCGTCACCTCGCCGCGGCGCTGCTCGCCGCCGGTGACGAGGTGGTGCTGCTCGGGTCGGGGGAGCGGGGCGTGCGCCGTGGCGTCGCCGCGACGCCGGAGGCGCCGGGCGTCGCCGCCGAGGTGACCGTGGGCACGACCAGGGGGGTGGCCTTCAACGGCGCCGTGGCACCGATCGCCCTGGGCCCGGCGGCGGGGGCTCGCACCGTCCGCGTACTGCGGGCGCTGGCGCCCGATGTGGTCCATGTCCACGAGCCTCTGGTGCCCACCGTGGGGCCCGCGGCGGTGCTGGGTGCGCCCGCACCCGTGGTGGTGACCCTGCACGCCTGGTCCGACACCGACCGCGCCTACCGGCTGGTGCGGCCGCTGGGCCGCCGGTTGCTGGCCCGTGCCGGTGCGGCGCTGGCGGTCAGCCCCGCGGCCGCCAGCTACCACGCCGGCGCCCTCGGGGTGGCCGAGGATCGCCTCGCGGTCGTACCCAACGGGGTGGACGTGGCGCGTTTCGCCGCCGCCCGGGCGCAGGTGGCCGCCGCACCGCCGGGGGACACCCCGCCCTCGGTGGTGTTCGTGGGACGCCTCGAGCCGCGCAAAGGTGTCCTGGTCCTCGCCCGGGCGTACCGGGAACTGCTCAGGACCCACCCGGATGTCCACCTGACGGTGATCGGGGACGGTCCGCAGCGCGGGGAGCTCGTCGACCTGCTGTCGGGTGTGCCGACCGGTCAGGTCGAGCTCGCGGGGCGGGTGGAGGGCGGGCGCCTGGCGACGGCGCTCGCAGCTGCGGACGTGGCCGTGGCGCCGGCACTCGGCGGCGAGTCCTTCGGGATCGTCCTGCTGGAGGCGATGGCCGCCGGCACGGCGGTGGTGGCGTCCTCGATCCCCGGCTACCGGGGGGTGGTGACCGACGGCGTGGACGGCCTGCTGGTCCCGCCGGGTGAGGTGACGGGGCTCGCGCGTGCCCTGGCCGCGCTGCTCGACGAGCCGGCTCGCCGTGCCCGGATGGTCGCAGCGGGGACCGCGACCGCGGAGCGGCACGACTGGCCGGTGGTGGCGCGCTCCCTGCGGGCGCACTACCTCTCGGCCACCGCTGACGGCGTGCGGTCCTGAGCCGACCGGGCCGGCGGTGAGCACCACCTCCGCGGTCCTCGGGCCCGCGCGGCGTAGGCTCAGGGGCGGCCGGACGGCGGAGCCGGCACCGACGCGATGGAGCAGAACGTGATCGTGCGCCCACTCCTGGTTCGCACCGCCCTGTTGTTGGCCGTGGCGCTCCTGCTGGTGGCCTGCGGTGAGGGGAAGGACCTGGCGGGTCCCACAGCCGCCCCCGAGGCGGAGGAGCCCGAGCCGGAGCCCGAACCGGAGCCGGAACCCGAACCGGAGCCGGAACCGGAGCCCGGTCCCTTCTCCCCGCTGACGGGTGAGGAGATCGATGAGGAACTCCTCGATCGGCCGATGCTGCTCGTCAAGGTCGACAACGCACCCCAGGCCCAACCGCAGACGGGCCTCGAGGCTGCCGACGTGGTGTTCGAGGAGCGCGTGGAGGCCGGCATCACCCGCTTCCTCGCCGTCTTCCACTCCGAGCTACCCGACACCGTCGGCCCGATCCGCTCCGCCCGGCCCGTGGACGCCCAGCTGATGGCCGGCTACGGGCGTGCCGGCTTCGCCTTCTCCGGCGCCCGGAACGACGTCCAGCCGTTGCTGCGCGACACACCCGCGATCCTGACCACCGAGGGGCGGCGCGGTTTCTCCCGTGACGGTTCGCGACGTGCACCCTTCAACCTCTACATCGACCCGTCCGCCACCCTGCAGGAGGTCCGTGAGCGCGGCGCGGAACCCTTCGATGACGTGCGGTGGGCCTTCGACGAGACGCCCCCGGGTGGGGCGCTGGAGTGTCCCGAGGATGCCGAGGAGTGCACCGATCCCGGCGAACGGATCCGCGTCGACATCTCCTCGGGCTACGACACCGCCTTCTCCTACGACGCCGACGCCGGTCTCTACCGCCGTTCCCAGAACGGCCAGGCCACCACCGTGACCGGGGAGGATGAGGTGGGGGCGGCCAACGTGCTGGTCCTGGACACCCGCTTCTACTTCTCCGGTCCGAACTGCTACGGCGATCCCTGCCCGGAGACCGACGTGGTGACCGAGGCCGCTGATGCCCTGGTGCTGCGCGACGGCAAGCGCTACGAGGCCAGCTACAGCAAGCCCAGCCAGGAGAGCCCCATCGAGGTGTTCGACGCCGAGGGTCGGCCCTTCCCCCTCAAGCCCGGCCCGACCTGGGTGCTCCTGCCCGACGGCCTGCCGGGCGTCACCCGGTGAGATCGTCGTGCGGGCCGGGCCGGG
>SKTN01000024.1 GCA_007117945.1 Nitriliruptoraceae bacterium
ACCCCGTGGCGATCACCGCTGCAGACGTCAAGCAGCTCCGCGAGCTGACCAACGCCCCGATGATGGCGTGCAAGAAGGCCCTCGTCGACGCCGACGGCGACATGGACAAGGCCGCCGAGCTCGTCCGCGAGCGCACCGGCGCGAAGATGGACGCGCGCGCGGCCGACCGCACCGCGGCCGAGGGCCTGGTGCACACCTACCTGCACGCCCCCACACCGGGGATGCCCGCCAAGGTCGGCGTGCTCCTGCAGTTGTCCTGCGAGACCGACTTCGTCGCCAAGGCGGACGCGGTCCAGAAGCTCGCCAAGGACCTGGCGATGCACATCGCCGCGGCCAAGCCGCTGGTGGTCAGCGAGGACCAGGTCGACCAGGCGATGCTCGACAAGGAGCGCGAGTTCGCCCGCAAGGAGGCCCTCGAGCAGGGCAAGCCCGAGCAGATCGTGGAGAAGATCGTCGACGGCAAGGTCCGCAAGGTCTACGAGGAGTGGGTCCTGCTCAACCAGCCCTACGTCCTCGACGGTGACAAGACCGTGGCCCAGGCCATCAGCGCGGTCCAGGCCACCGTGGGCGAGAAGCTCGAGGTCGCCCGCTTCGCGCGCTTCGAGGTCGGTGCCTGAGCCGCGAGGCGCGCCACACTCCACGGACGGACCCGCCAGTCCATCGGCGGGTCCGTCCGCGTGTGACGGGCTGCACGCCAGCACGATCGCCGCGTCGGTCCCACGTCCCGGGGGACGCCCCCACGCCGCTAGGCTCCGACGCCGAGGACGGCCCACGACCGCCCCGGCGATCACGAGGTGCACGGTGACACAGCGAGCGCCACTGCAGCGGGTGCTGCTCAAGCTGTCGGGGGAGGCCTTCTCCGACCCCGAGGTGAAGGGCGGGATCGATCCCCGCATCGTGCGGCAGGTCGCCGAGGAGATCGCCGAGCTCAAGTCCAGCGACGGCACCGAGGTGGGTGTCGTCGTCGGGGGCGGCAACATCTTCCGGGGGAACTCGCCTGCGGCCTCGGGGATGGACCGCTCCTCGGCCGACCACATGGGCATGCTGGCCACGGTCATCAACGCCCTCGCCCTCCAGGACGCTCTGGAGAAGGCCGGCGTGGAGACCCGTACCCAGACCGCGGTCGCCATGCAGGAGCTCGCCGAGCCCTACATCCGCCGCCGCGCCATGCGCCACCTCGAGAAGGGCCGCGTGGTCATCTTCGCCGCCGGGCTCGGGGCCCCGTACTTCACCACCGACACCACCGCAGCGCAGCGCGCCTTGGAGATCGGTGCCGACGCCATCCTCAAGGGCACCCAGGTGGATGGCGTGTACGACCGTGACCCCAAGCAGGACCCCTCCGCGACCCGCTACGAGGAGATCGACTTCCTCTCCGTGCTCAACCAGGGCCTGAAGGTCATGGATGCCACGGCGATCTCGCTGTGCATGGACAACGCCCTGCCCATCGTGGTGTTCGAGTTGCTGCGTGAGGGCAACATCCGCCGGGTGGTGCGGGGCGAGCCCGTTGGCACCCTGGTGCAGCCCGTTCCGACCGCCTGACGACCCCGACGCCGGCCGCGGCCGGTAGCTCCTAGGAGGACGCGATGAGCCTCGACGACATCGTCAAAGACGCCGGTCACCGCATGGATCAGGCGGTGGAGAAGGTCAGCGAGGACTTCGCGGGGATCCGGACCGGCCGGGCGAACCCGCAGCTGCTCAACCGCATCATGGTGGAGTACTACGGCACGCCCACCCCGCTGCAGCAGCTCGCCAACTTCTCCGTGCCCGAGCCGCGCATGCTGCTGGTCAACCCCTTCGACAAGAGCTCGGTCAACCAGATCGAGAAGGCGATCCGCGACGCCGACCTCGGCCTGAACCCCGCGAACGACGGTGGGACGATCCGCTGCGTGTTCCCCGAGCTGACCGAGGAGCGGCGCAAGGAGTACATCAAGCTCGCCAAGGTCGCCGCGGAGGACGGCAAGGTCGCCGTGCGCAACATCCGGCGCAGCGCCCGTGACGCGATGCAGAAGCTCGAGGACGACGGCGAGGTCGGTGCCGACGAGCACGACCGCTACACCAAGCGGCTGGAGTCGATGACCGGCGAGCGCGTCGCCCGCATCGACAAGGCGCTGGAGTCCAAGGAGCAGGAGCTGATGGAGGTCTGAGCCGGCCGGCCGGCACAGACGCTCCCGTGGACACCCACGAACCCGAGCGAGGCTCCCGCGGCATGGTCGGGGGTCGCAACCTCCCCGTGGCCATCGCCGTCGGGGTCGTGCTCGCAGCGCTGTTCCTCGGGTCGCTGTTCTGGCGCGCTGAGGCCTTCGTCGCCGTGATCACGGTGCTGGCCACCATCGCCGCCGTCGAGGTGGTGCGGGTGCTCGCGACCGTGGGGGTGCGGGTCCTGCGGGTCCCGGTGCTGCTGGCGGTGGTCGTCAGCGTGCCCGGCACCTACGTGTTCGGTGCCGCAGGCCAGGGGCTCGGGATGTCGGCGCTGCTGATCAGCGCCTTCCTGTGGTTGCTGGTGGACCGCAACCGCAGGGCCGTCACCGCCACCCTGGGTGCGACCACCTTCTTCGGGGTGTGGGTGGGCCTGTTCGCCTCCTACGCCTCGCGGCTGGTCGACCGCCCCGACGGTGCCCTGGTGGTGCTCGCCGTGGTCGGTGCCGTGGTCCTCACCGACATCGGCGGGTACGCCTTCGGGGTGCCCTTCGGGCGGCACAAGGTGGCCCCCAGCGTCAGCCCCGGGAAGTCCTGGGAGGGGCTGATCGGCGGGCTGGTCGTGGCCGTGGTGCTCGCGGTCGTGGTGCTGCCCCGGCTCGGGGACACCTTCTCCGCCGCGTCGGCTGCGGTGGTGGCCCTGGCCGCGGGTGGGGCGGGGTTCATCGGTGACCTGGTGCAGTCGATGGTCAAGCGCGATCTGGGTGTCAAGGACCTCGGCGACGTGCTTCCCGGGCACGGCGGGGTGCTGGACCGGGTCGACGGCATCCTCTTCGCCCTGCCCATGGGCTACTACGGCCTCGCCCTGTTCGGCTGACACGACGCCGACGCGGGGGTTGGCGGACAGGGCGCCGCCTCCGCCCTGCCGGCGCGGTCGGCGGCCACCCACCCTGCCGTACCCTGGCAGGCCGGGTAGCCACCGCCGACCCCGCCCACCGCGAGGAACCGTGTCCACCGCCCCAGAGCACGCCGCCGGAACCGTCCCCGGTGCGGCCGTCGACCCGTACGCCCTCGACCGCGAGGGCCTCGAGGCGTTGGTCGCCGACCGCGGACAGCCCCGCTACCGCGCGGATCAGATCCATGCCTGGCTGGTCCGCGGGGTCGACGACCCGGCGGAGATGACCGACCTGCCCACGGCGCTGCGCGGCGAGCTCGCCACGCGCTTCGCCCCCACCCGGCCCGAGCTCGTGGCCCACACCGTCGCCGACGACGGCCACACCCACAAGCTGCTCCTGCGCTTCCCCGACGGTGAGGCCATCGAGACCGTGCTGATGCTCTACCCCGACCGGGCCACGGTGTGCATCTCCACCCAGGCGGGGTGCGCGATGGGCTGCCCCTTCTGTGCCACGGGCCAGGCCGGTTTCCGCCGCCAGCTCACCGCGGGTGAGGTCGTCCGCCAGGTCGTGGTGGCCGACGCGGCCCTGCGCAGCGGCGCCGTGGGGGAGGCGCACCTGCCCGACGGTGCACCCAGCCGGGTGACCAACGTGGTCTTCATGGGGATGGGCGAGCCCCTGGCCAACCTGCCGGCGACCCTGGCGACGGTGCGCTGGCTCCACGACCCCGACGGCTTCAACCTCTCCGCCCGTGGCATCACCGTGTCCACCGTCGGCCTGGTGCCGGGGATCCGGCAGCTGGCGGCCCTCGGCCTGCCGGTCACCCTGGCGGTCTCACTGCACGCCGCCACCGACGCGTTGCGCGACGACCTGGTGCCCGTCAACCGGCAGCACCCCCTCGCCGAGGTGGAGGAGGTCATGGCGGAGTACCGCCGGACCACCAACCGTCGGGTCAGCATCGAGTGGTGCCTGATCGGGGACGTCAACGACGACGCGGAGCAGGCCGACCACCTCGGTGCCATCGCCCGCCGCCTGCGCGCCCACGTCAACGTGATCCCGATGAACCCCACCCCCGGTGTGCGCTGGAAGGAACCCACCCGCGCGCGCACCACGGCCTTCGTCGACCGCGTCCGGCACCGGGGTGCCGCGATCACCCTGCGGGACACCCGCGGACGGGACGCCGACGCGGCGTGCGGGCAGCTGCTCGCCTCCTACACCCTGGGAGCCGGGACCCGGCTGCCGGCGGCCGTGGGCGCCGCCGACCGGGTGGATGCGGGCCTGTCCCTGCCCACCCTCCAGCGCCAGGCCACCGACGCCCCCGCCCGCCCCGTGGGCTCCTCCGATGCCCCCGATCAGGGGCGCGGCACGTGAGCCGCCGTCGTGTCGTGCTCCTGGGCGCCACGGGCTCGATCGGTACCCAGGCGATCGAGGTGGTGCGGGCCCACCCCGACCGCTTCGAGGTGGTGGGGCTCGCTGCCGGTCGTGACGCCGACACCCTGGCCCGCCAGGCCGGCGAGCTCGGTGTCACCCGGGTGGCGCTGTCCGATCGCGCGGCCGCCGCCCGGCTGCGCGACCACGCGCCCGGGCTCGAGGTCCTCGACGGCCCCGAGGCCGCGGCCACCCTGGCGGCCACCGACGCCGACCTGGTGATCAACGGCATCACGGGCTCGATCGGCCTGGCCCCCACCCTGGCGGCCCTGGAGGCGGGGACCCCCGTCGCCCTGGCCAACAAGGAGAGCCTGATCGTCGGGGGCCAGCTGGTGGTCGCCGCCGCCGAAGGGGCCGGGGGACGCGCCTCCCACCTGATCCCCGTGGACAGCGAGCACTCGGCCCTGGCGCAGTGCCTGCGCTCGGGGCGCGACAGCGAGGTGGCACGGCTGGTGCTCACCGCCAGCGGCGGGCCCTTCCGCGGCCGCCAGCGGGCGCACCTCGCGGAGGTGACCCCCGAGGACGCCCTCGCGCACCCCACCTGGGCGATGGGGCCGGTGATCACCGTCAACAGCGCGACCCTGGTCAACAAGGGCCTCGAGCTCCTCGAGGCGCACCTGCTGTTCGCTGTCGGCCTCGACCGGCTCGACGTGGTCGTCCACCCCCAGTCGGTGGTCCACTCGATGGTGGAGTTCGTCGATGGTTCCACGATCGCCCAGCTGTCCCCACCCGACATGCGCCTGCCGATCCAGCTCGCCATGGCCTGGCCGGAGCGGCTGGACCACGCCTTCGCCGCCTGTGACTGGACCACCGCCGGTGAGCTGACCTTCGAGCCCGTGGACCACACGACCTTCCCCGCCCTGGAGCTCGCGCGCGAGGCCGGGCGGCGCGGCGGGGCCCACCCAGCGGTCTACAACGCTGCGAACGAGGTGGCGGTGGCCGCGTTCCTCGCCGGCGAGCTGGCCTTCCTGGACCTCCCCGGGGTCCTTGCCGCGACCCTGGAGCGCTACACCGCCACCGACCCGACCCCACCCCGCGACCTCGCCGAGGTGCAGGCGATCGACGCCCACGCCCGCGAGCTCGCCGCCGCGACGTTGAGACGAGGCCCGAGATGACCAGCGCCCTCGCGATCCTGGCCTTCGTGGCCGCCCTGGTCCTCGCGATCCTCATCCATGAGCTCGGCCACCTCGTCACTGCCAAGCGGGTGGGGATGAAGGCGGACCGCTACTTCGTCGGCTTCGGTCCCACCCTGTGGTCGACCCGCCGGGGCGAGACCGAGTACGGCGTCAAGGCGCTGCCGCTGGGGGGCTTCGTGTCCATCCGGGGGATGTCACCCCTCGACGACCGCGACCCGCCGCTGATCGACACCGTCTTCTCGGTCGACGCCCTCAGCGAGGCGGCACCGGACGGCCGGGGTCCGGACGCCGGGGTCGTGACGACCTTCCAGGACGGCACCCCACCCCTGACCCAGGCCACCCTGGACCACCTCGATGCCGAGCTCGACAAGCGGGGCACACCTGCGGAGCTGCGCGAGCACATCGTGCGGCGCACCCGGGACACCGCCCGGGAGTCCGACACCCGCTCCCAGCTCCTCCTCGGTGTCCGGGAGATCATCCACACCGAGGTGGGGGAGAGCCAACGCCTCGGTGACCTCGCGTGGCGTCTCGAACGCGGCGACGAGGGACGCTTCTACCACGACCGTCCTCCCTGGCAGCGCGCCCTGGCGATCTTCATGGGGCCGGTGACCCACATCGGGATCGCCGTGGTCCTGCTGTTCGGTCTCTACACCCTGCTGCCCCTGCCCACGGGTGAGGTGACCACGGAGATCGGCCAGGTGCTGGAGAGCTCCGCCGCCGAGGAGGCCGGTCTGGAACCCGGCGACCGGGTCCTGGCCGTGGGCGAGGTGGCCTCCGACGACTTCGAGGTCCTGCGCCAGGCCATCCGCGCGAACCCCGGCGAGGACACGACCCTGACCGTGCAGCGTGACGGCACCGAGGTGGAGCTCGCCCTCACCCCGGCGGCCGAGGAGGACCCGGAGTCCGGCGAGCTGGTCGGTCTGGCCGGCTTCCTCCCCGCCCTGGAGGAGCAGCGGCTCGCTCCGTCTGCGGCGTTGCGGCGCGCCACCCTGGGCGACGAGCTCGACCCCAACGGTGGCGTGGTGCCGATGCTGCGCCTCAGCGTGCAGGGCCTGGCCTCGATCTTCAGCCCCTCCGGCATCGGTGACCTGGTGTCCACCTCCGTCGGGGCGCAGGAGCGTGACCCGGAGGGGGTGGTGTCCCTGATCGGCATCGCCTCCCTGGCGGGACAGACCGCCGAGCAGGGCACGGCTGGGCTGTACACCTTCCTGTTCCTGCTGGCCTACCTCAACGTGTTCCTGTTCATCTTCAACCTCGTCCCGCTCCCGCCCTTCGACGGTGGGCATCTCGCGGTGGTCGCCGTCGAGAAGGTGGGCAACCTCGCCCGGCGGCTGCGGGGCCGCCAGCCTGACTTCACCGTCGACCCGCGCACCATCACCGCGGTGGCCCTGCCGGTCATCGGCCTGCTCCTGCTGGTGGTGTTCGCCTCCTTCTGGCTGGACATCACCGATCCGATCCGCCTGTGAGCCCCGCCCGGCCCGCTC
>SKTN01000407.1 GCA_007117945.1 Nitriliruptoraceae bacterium
AGTGCGGTCGGACGCCAGCAGCTGGGCCGCGGCGCTGTCCTCGCGGCCGTGGCCGCCGTGCTCGCCCCGCTGCTCCTGCTCGCGGTGTTGCGGGCCTGGCCCGCTCTGGACCTGCGATGGGACAACCAGCCGGCGCACTTCTGGATCGTGCTCGCGGCGGCTGCCATCGCCATGGCGCTGGCCTCCACCGTGACGGTGGCGGCACGGCGTCGGCGGGATGCCCGTCTCCTGCTCATCTCGCTCGCCTTCCTCTCCGGGGCGGGCTTCCTCGGGCTGCATGCCCTGGCCACCCCGGGGGTGCTGCTGGGGCCGAACGCCGGCTTCGAGCTGGCAACGCCACTCGGCCTGGTCCTCGGCAGCGTGTTCGTCGCGCTGTCGACCGTCGAGTTCCGCCGCGAGACCGCTCAGCGCATCATGGCCCGTTCGAGGGTGCTGCTCCGTGGGCTGGTCGCCGTCATCGTGGTCTGGGGTGTGGTCTCGATCGCGGAGGTCCCCCCGCTCGACGAACCGCTGACCGACGACTCGCTGCTCGGCTGGCAGTTGTTCCTCGCCGGCATCGGCTTCCTCGGCTACGGGGCGGGGTCGATCGGCTACCTGCGGCTCTACCGGCGGCGTCCGACCCGCTTCGTGTTCACCGTGGCCGTGGCCTTCGCCCTGCTCGCGGTCACCATGATCGTCATCGCCTTCGCGGCCAACTGGCGGATCTCCTGGTGGGAGTGGCACGTGCTGATGCTCGTGGCCTTCGCCTTGATCGGCGCAGCGGCCCGGCAGCAGTGGCACGAGGAGCGCTTCAGCGACCTGTATCTCGAACAGACCCTGGCCGGCACCACCGAGGCCAGCATCCTGTTCGCAGACCTGCAGGGATTCACGACCTACGCGGAAGCCGTGGAACCCGTTGAGGTCCAGGGGATGGTCAGGACCTACTACTCGCGGCTGGTGCCGCTCATGGGTGCGCTCGGCGGCGAGGTCCACCAGTTGATCGGCGATGCGATCATGGTGGTGTTCAACAAGCAGGGGGACCAACCCGACCATGCGCTGCTCGCCGGACGCGCCGCGTTGGCCTTCCAGGAGGAGGCAGCCAAGGTGGCGGCGGTGACCCCGCAGTGGCCGCGGTTCCGGGTCGGGGTCAACAGCGGCGAGGTGGTGGCGGGGGTGGTCGGTGACCACGGGCACCGCAAGCACGACGTGATCGGCGACACGGTCAACCTGGCCGCGCGGCTGGAAGCAGCGGCTGCTGTCGGCGAGGTGGTGATCGGCGCGGGCACCCGCAACCGGCTGCCCGAGGGGGCGGTCGTCGAGGAGCTCCCCCCGCTGGAGGTCAAGGGCAAGGCCGCGCCGGTCACCGCCTACGTGCTCCGCGACCTGCCGTAGTTCGTGACGATGAGCGAGGATGTCACGACGAGGTTGCGGGCATCGTGGCTGCTCCGCGACCTCACGGCCGGGTCCGTGCGGGCGGTCGCCGAGCACACCATCGAGCGCACCCTGCAGGCCGGCGAGATCCTGCTCGCGCAGGGCGCGGTGTCGGACCACGTCTACCTGGTCGTCGAGGGTCGCCTGCGCGTCGTGCTCGACCACGGGACCGACGTCGCCCGCGAGCTCGGGTCCCTGGGACCCGGAGCGGTGGTCGGAGAGATCGCGGTGCTCACCCGGGGGCGCCGCGAGGCGACCGTCGTGGCGGACACCCCGGCTACCGTGCTCCAGATCGCCGCGGAGGGCGTCGCGGAACTGCTCGCCGACGAGCCGGGGGTCGCCGATCGGCTCGCTGCACTCGCCACGCAGCGGCTCCGTGACGCGCAACTCGCCCGTCAGCTGGTACGGCTGTTCCCGGGCGTCGACCCTGCGGTGTACGACGAGCTGACGGCGGACGCCGAGTGGGTCCGCCTGCTCGCCGGTGAGCGACTCATGGACCGGGGTGACCCGGCCGACGCGGCCTACCTCATCGTCTCCGGTCGCTTGCGGGTGGTCACCGAGGATGCGGGCGATGGCCCGCCCGCCGAGGTGGGCCCTGGCGAACTCGTCGGTGAGATGGCACTGGTCGAGGGCGGAACACGTACGGCGACCCTGGTGGCCATCCGGGACACCCACGCCGTGCGGGTGCGGCCTGACCGTCTCCTCGCCACGTTGAGTGGACATCCCGATGCGCTCCTGCGGATCGCCCGGATCGCGGTGCGTCGGGCCGGCGGCGCTCACCACGCGCAGGGGGGTGAGCGTCGCTCCGTCGCGCTCGCCGCGGTGCATCCGTCGGTCGACCTGGACAGCCTTGCCGACGCGCTCGCGAGGTCACTGCAGCGGCTGGGTCCGACCCGGCTCCTGCGCTCGCGGGACGCCGACGAGATCGCTGCGACGTCCGGTTCAGGGACGACTGCCGCCGGTGCGGCGGGCGTGATCCGCGTGACGCGGTGGCTCCAGGAGCAGGAGCAGACCTCCGACACGTTGCTGCTCCAGATCGATCCGGAACCCAGTGCGTGGAACGAGATCGCGCTGCGACATGCCGATCACCTCATGACGATCGCCGACGCGCACGCCGGACCGGCCCCCGGCGCGGTGGAACAGCGCAACCTCGAGCTGCTGCCCGCCCGCTCCGGATCCGGGGATCGGTCCGTCCTGCCACGCAGGAGCCTGGTCCTGCTCCACCCGAGGGCCGCGCTGGCGCGGGAGGCGCCGCGTGGCACGGCCCGGTGGCTGGCAGCCCGCAGCGTCGACGCGTGGTACCACCTGCGCCGAGACCACCCTGCCGACCTCGAACGTCTCGCCCGGACCATCGCGGAACGGCCCATCGGCCTGGTGCTGGGCGGCGGCGGGGCACGGGGGTTCGCGCACCTCGGCGTGCTGCGCGCGCTGGAGGAGGCCGAGGTGCCCGTGGACATCGTGGCCGGCAGCAGCATCGGCGCGGTGATGGCGACCTTCTTCGCCCTCGGCCACGACGCACGGGAGTGCGTCAGGCAGGCGAAGGACACGCTGCAGGGCATCATCGACTGGACCCTGCCGGTCGCCAGCCTCGCCAGCGGCACACGGATGTCCGAACGAGCGCACCGTGTGGTCGGTGACCGCGACATCGAGGATATGTGGCTGCCGTGGTCCTGCGTGACGACCAACCTCACGCGCCGGGAGGTGAGCGTGCACCGGCGTGGATCCCTGCTGAAGGCGCTCCGTGCCACGGTCGCGATCCCCGGGGTCGTCCCGCCCGTGGTCTACGGCGAGGATCTGCACATCGACGGAGGAGTGCTCGACAACCTGCCCCTCCAGCACCTGCGCCAGGTCGATCCGCGCGGTCCCGTCATCGCGGTCGATGTTGCGGTCGGTCCCGGCCCGCAGGCCGGCGAGCACCAGGGGATGGGGGCGTCGGGTTGGTCGTTGCTGGCCCGCCGCGTGCTGCCGGGGCGCAGCACCCAGCAGGTTCCCGGCATGGCGACGATCCTGGCGTCCTCGATGCTGGCCGGTTCCAGCCGCGAACGCGATCGGGCGGTCGCCGACGGCCTGGCCGACCTGTACCTCGGACTCGAGCTCCCGCGCTGCGGCCTGCTCGAGTTCGAAGCCGCTGACCGGCTGGTCGCCGCGGGCTACGAGGCTGCCCTCCCACAGGTCCGCGAGTGGCGTGCGAGCCTGCCGATCCCCGCTGCAGGCCACGGGCCGTCGCGGTGACCGCCGAGGTCACGGTGCCCAGTGGTCACCGGATGCACTCGGCGAACAGGTTGATCCCTTCGTCCTCGAAGCGGATGTTGGTGCTCGGGCGTCCGAACGCAGATGCCGCGAACAACCGGTCCATGTCCGCTTCCGTGCGGTGGACCAGCTTCCAGTCGAGCACGTGGTCCATCAGACCTCGCGTGTGGTTCCTCGGGTGGATGTTGCCGAGGATGATCCGTCCCCCGGGCCGCAGCATGCCGTGGACCAGGTCCATCAGACGGACCACGAGGTCGTCCCCGAGGTAGTCGATCAACCCGATGCTGTAGACCAGGTCCTGGTCGCGGATATCGGACTCGGACCGGCCCAGCGCCAGCCGGATCAGGTTCTCGCTGACGAAGGACATCTGCCGGACCAGGCCTTCGGACGCTGCCTTGTCCGCCACGAACGCCAGCGCCTGCAGGTCGATATCGAGCAGGTTGGCGTGCAGGACCGTCGGATCCTCCAGCTGCGAGAAGGCGTCGAACACCTCGCGCGCCGGACCGCAGGCGAGGCTGGTGATCTGCGCCGTGTCGCCCGGTCGGGACGCGATGGCCGCGGCGATCTCCGCGGCCAGCAGGCCACGTCGATGCCGCACCGCACGGGCGGCGGAGAGGTCCAGGAAGCAGTGATCGATGAGCCGACCCACGGCGTTCTGACCGCCCGGCTCGTTGCGGTAGATCATCTCCAGGGTGAGGAAGTCGCCCGCGTAGCCACGCGGCTTGGAGGAGAAGCGTTCCGCCGTGTCGGCCAGCAGGATGTAGGGGAGCAGTTCGTGCTGCAGTCGGGTCGCGATCTCCTCGCGCACCCGCTCGTTGTCGATGTCGTCGGTCATGACCTCGTTGAGCAGCACACAGAAGCCGTGGAACTCCTCGCTGATCCGCTCCCGGGTGGCCTCGGGCACCTCATCGTCGTTGTCGCCCGCCTCCTCGTTGGCGGTGAAGACGGCCTGCTTGAACCGCTCGATGGGCTCGCTCAGGCGCGACCAGCCGGGAGGGTGGCGCACCTCCTCGGTCGGCGACTGCAGCCGCAGGCGCGAGTTGGCGGCGCGCAGCCGGACCCCCAGCAGCCGTGCCAGGGACCGGTACAGCCGCGCGGCGAAGGTGGGTTCCTGCTCGGCGCGCTGCTCCACACGTGCGAAGGGGATGGCCAGGAGCGTGCTGTTCTCGAGCGCCCGCACCGTCTCGGTCGGGGGCGTGCCGGTGACGAGGGTCATCTCGCCGAGGAGCTCGCCCGGACCCACAGCGGCCAGCTGGGTCCCGACCTCGTCGGCGAACACCCCGAGCAGGCCCTGGACGACGATGGACAGCTCGTCGATGTCCTGACCCGCCTCGATGGCGGTGGCGCCCTGTGCCACGTCGCGCTGTTGCCCAGCAGCGAAGAGCCAGTCCGCGTCCCCGTCCGTGAATCCTTCCAGCAGAGCGATCGCGTGCTGCATCGGACTCCCCTGATGTCGTGATGTGGATGCGTCGGGTACGGCTGCCAGACGTGGCCCTGGCCCGGTGTCGAGCCCTGCATCGGCTCGGTGGTCGCGCCCCACAGCAACGCCGGCGGTGGGACAACGATGCCGGTTGCCACGTCGTTGTCAACCCTGTGGCGGCACCGGCAGCGCGGGACCGCAGACCTGCTCTAACATCCTCGGGGAGGCCATCTCACGCTGCACCGCGAGGACGACCGATGGCATCCCGGGTTCGACCCGTCGACGAGGTCCGGCTCGGCGAGGGTTGGGGGCATCTCGAGCGTGACCGCGACCTGCCCGCGTGGCTCGCCCGTGCGACGCTGCGGGCGTTCCTGGCCAGCATCGATCACCGCAGGCACGCCGTGCTGCTGCCCTCGGGTGAGCGGGTGGGTGACCCGGCCGGTCCCTGCATCCGCATCGTGGACGAGGCGGACCTCGCAGCGCGGCTGTTCTCACAGGGGTCCCTGGGTTTCGGCGAAGCCTTCATCGTGGGCTCCTGGCGTGGACACCCCGGCGGCGGATCCGGCCACAGCGGCCACCCACCGGAGGACGTTCGCGCCGAACTGGATGCCGTGGCGGAGTGGTTGACCATCTACGCCGAGCGGATCGATCGGTTCGAACGCTCGCTCGCGCGCCTGGCCCGGCCGGTGTGGAACTGGCGCCTCCCTCAGGCGCGCGGCAACGATCTGCAGGGCGCCAAGGCGAACATCTCCGCGCACTACGACCTGCCCGTGGAGTTCTTCCGGCTGTTCCTCGACGACACGCTGACCTACTCGTGCGGGCTGTTCACCAGCGCCACCAGCCTCCGTGACGCACAGATCGCCAAGGTGGAGCGGCTCCTCGATCTGGCTGACGTCCAGCCGGGGACGCGGCTGCTCGACATCGGCTGCGGCTGGGGGTTCCTGGCGGCCCACGCCGCGAGGACCAGGGACGTCGAGGTGGTCGGTATCACCCTCTCCGGACCCCAGGCAGGCGAGGCACGGGAACTGGCCCGCGAGTTCGGGGTCGCAGACCGCGTGCGCATCGAGGTCACCGACTACCGCCAGCACCACGGCGAGTACGACGCGATCGTGTCGGTCGAGATGCTGGAAGCGGTCGGTTCGGACCACTGGGCTGCGTACGCGGCGAGCCTGGACCGTCTGTGCGCCGCAGATGGTCGCATCGCCCTGCAGGCGTTCACCTATCCCCATCAGCGGATGGTGCGGTCCAAGCGCAGCTACTCGTGGGTGGACCGCTACATCTTCCCGGGCGGGGAACTGATCAGCCTGGCGGAACTCGACCGCCTGTTCTGCCGCCAGGAGCCGGGCCGGTTCGAGATCCAGGACCTCAGCCGGCTGTCCGGCTCCTACGGCGTCACCCTGCGGCACTGGCGGCACCGGTTCAGCCAAGCGCTCGATCAGGTCAGGGACCTGGGGTTCGACGATAACTTCATCCGTGTGTGGCTGCTCTACCTCGCCTACTTCGAAGCCGGGTTCCGAGCGCGCTACCTCGACGTGTGGCAGGTCGGTCTCGGCCGCACGAGCCGGTCGGCCGCGCGCGGGTCGCGCGGCCGCCTGTCGATCGCGTAGCCCCGGGCAGCGGCGACGCGGTGGCGCCGGAGCGCCTGCGAGCGCAGCGACACGCGGGAGCGGCGACGAGGTCTGCCAGGGAGCGGCGTGGCGATACACCCGAGGTCACGCCGGTGCACCCGAGCCCTGCTGGTGCGCCGCTCCGGGAGGGGCGGCAGTCAGCGCTGGAGCGTCTGCGGCAGCGACCGATCACGCGGTCTGGCACGCTCGGAGCACCACCGCCGGTGCCTGTGGGCGATCCACCCGACCGCAGGCTCGTTGGGAGCCCCGTGGAGCGCACCCCGCCGCGACCGACGACCGTCCGCCGCCTGGTCGGCGGCGTGCTCCTCGTGCTGCTCCTGATGGGCGTGCAGGGGGTGCGCTCGGTGGTGGAGGAGGCCGACCGCATC
>SKTN01000216.1 GCA_007117945.1 Nitriliruptoraceae bacterium
GCGGCACGTGGCGGCAGGTGGTGCCGCTCACACCAGCAGTCGTGCCGCGGAGCGCTCGGTGGTGGGGGCGTAGGCCGCCCAGGCGGCAGCCAGCCGGCGTACCCCCTCACGCAACTCCTCGGGCGGACGGGTGAAGACCACGCGGATACAACGACGGTTCCCGTCGTCCACCGACAGCGCCGGACCGGGTACCACCAGTACCCCGTGGCGCAGCGCCACCTCGGCGAGCTCGTCGGCGTTGCCGCCGGGCAGGGTCAGCCACAACGACAGCCCCCCGCGGGGACGGGTGAAGCTCCAGTCCGGCAGGTGGGTCTCGATCAGGTCGCACAGCAGGTCCCGGCGCGGGATGAGCTCCGCACGCCGTTCCCGCCGGACCCGGTCCGCATGGGTCAGCAGCCTGAGGGCGAGGAGCTGGCTGATCAACGGCGTCCCGAGATCGGCGACGGTCTTGGTCGCCAGCATCCGGGCCGCCCAGTCGTCCGGTGAGCGGATCCAGCCCACCCGTAGCCCGGCCCAGAACAGCTTGGCCGTGGAGCCGATGGTGTGGACCGCGGCCGCCGGGGTGAGCGCGGCGATCGGTGGGGGCACCTCGGCGTCATCCAGGGCGATCTCGCCCATCGCGAGGTCCTCGAGGACCACCGCACCGTGCTCGACGGCCAGTTCGCCGATGTGGACGCGGCGCTCCTCGCTGAGGACCGCGCCGGTGGGGTTGTGGTAGTGGGGCGAGACGTAGATCAGCTTGGGTTGCGCCCGCTCCATCAGTTCCGCCAGCAGGTCGGTGCGAGCGCCGTGATCGTCGACGGGGAGGGGGAAGGTGCGGGCCCCGAAGCGTCGGAAGACGTCCAGGGCACCCGGGAAGGTGGGGGTCTCCACCACCACCGGGTCGCCTTCGCGGATCGTCTGGCGAGCGACCAGCGAGATCGCCTGGTGGGCGCCGGTGGTCACCACCACGTGTTCGGGCTGGGTGGCGAGCCCCATCGCGTCGAAGTGCTCCGCCACCCGCTCCCGAAGGGCCCTGAGCCCCTGGGGGAGGTAGCCGTGGTGCTCGGTCAACGCCCGCACGTCATCACCGCTGACGCTGGAGAGCAGCTGGTCCACCGTGGGGCTGCCCATGACGGCGGCGACGGACAGGTCGATGACGTCGCCGGGGTCGTCGCGGTGCTCGCCCGGGCCGCTGCGCTGCTCCAGGCCGTCCTGCGACAGGAACAGCCGCGCGGTGGCCACGGCGTCCACCCCGGGGATGGCGCCGTCGCTCTGCGGCGCGCGGACCCAGGTCCCCGAGCCGCGCCGGCTCTGCAACCATCCCTCGGCCTTCAGCCGGTCGTAGGCGGCCACGACGGTGGCGCGGCTGACCGACAGCGAGCGCGCCAGGGTGCGCTCAGGCGGCAGCACCGTGCCGAGCGCGATCTCGCCGCGGTCGATCGCGCGCTTCAGCGCATCCGCCAGGCTGCGGTACAGGGGCCCGTCATCGGCGAGTGCGGGCGCCAGGAGGGTGGCGAGATGCGGTCCACTCTCGCGGATTGGCTCGTCCAATAGCAGTCCAAAGTCCGGGGGCCGTGCGGTTGGACCGGTCGGTTCGCCGTGGTAACGTAGCAGCAGCAGGCCAACCGAGGGGTTCGAACCGGACCAATCGTGGTCTCTCCACTCGCAGGCCATCCGGCCGGGGCTTCTGCTCCGACCTCCTGGTGGAACCGACAACTTCAGACCGGCGCGCGGTCACTCTCCCATAGACACGCGCGCCACGCTCGGTGCGATCGGGCTCGCGCTCCCTCTCCCAACTCGCGGCCTCCCACCGTGAGCGAGACGGATGCTCTCCCCATCCGCTCCCGCGAGCCACAGATGCCCGAGCGTACGACGTCCCCCCGGCCCTCCCACCGGGGGGACGCCTCTTTCTCCGGCCAGCACGGCCTTCGGGGACGCCGGCCGGCCCGTTGGTCGGGGGTCTGCCGCCCCCGCGCGGGGTCCCGTCGTCGTTCGCGGATTCGCCGCCGCCGTCCCCCCGCCGGTCCGCGGGTTCGCCGCCGCCGTCCCCCCCGGCGTCCCTGGCCGTTCCCTGGGCAGGAGCCCAGGAGACGGCCACTCCGGGCGGAGTCTCAGCCGATGGCGGGGAATCGGTGGTCGGTTCCTGGGCTCCTGCCCAGGAACCGACCACCGCTCGGGTTGCCGGTGCGGCGGGCCTGCCGGGGGGCATCGCGCGCGGGACCTTGCTGTGGTCGGGCCGCCGCCGGGTGCGCGCGCTGCCCCGCTCAGGCCGTGTCGAGATCCAGGCTCGGGACGCCCTCGAGGCCGTCGAGCACCCGGACCCGCACCCCGCAGGTGCGCAGGAAGTCGCGGACCTCGTCGGAGCTGTCCGAGCGGCCGCCGGCCGCCACCACCTCGGCGACGCGTGCGTTGGCGATCAGCTTGGCGCAGGCGAAGCAGGGCACACCGGTGGTGTACAGGCTCGCACCGGCACGCTGCTCGGGCGCCGAGGAGAGCAGGACGTTGGCCTCCGCGTGCACGGCGATGCAGCGGGCGTCCTCGGCGGCATCCGGCGCTCCGCGCGGACAGCTGCCGGTGTCGCAGTGGGGGTAGCGGGCCGGTGCCCCGTCGTAGCCCGTCGCCACGATCCGGCGGTCGTGGACCAGGACGGCACCGTGCTGGCGGCGCAGGCAGGTGCCGCGGATCCCCGCGGTGCGCGCGAGCTGGAGGGCGTACTCGTCGAAGCTGACGCGCGCATGCCCGCCGCTGGCCATGTGCACCCGCTCCCACCTCGGCGCCGGGTCGATCCACCACCGACCCGGGTGCACCCTACAAGGCGGTGTCGCCCCGGTGGGGCCCGAGCACCACGGCGGTGGTGGAGTTCGCCCGCATCGAGGCACCCAGCAGGTAGGCGAACAGTGCCAGGCTCCCCGTGACCACCGTCGCGGCCGCCCACAGCGCTGCCCTGGCCGGTGAGCGTTCCCGCCAGGCGATCCACAGCCACCCGAACAGGAAGGCGAGGTAGATGTCGATCAGGGTGACCCGCCCCCAGGTCAGCGCCAGCAGTGCCCCACCCTCCTCGGTGAAGGAGGCCGCGGAGAAGCCGCCGACGATCAGGCTGGTCATCACCGCGACGCCCAGCGCCGACACCCCTCGGATCGCCACCAGGCTGGCCGGCACCGGGGCCGGCCCGTTCACAGGTTCCCCCGGGCGGACTGGGCGCGTTCGATGGCCTCGAACAGCGACCGGAAGTTGCCGACACCGAAGCCCCTGGCCCCGTGACGTTGGATGAGCTCGTAGAACACCGTGGGGCGGTCCTGGACGGGCTGGGTGAACAGCTGCAGCAGGTAGCCCTCCTCGTCGCGGTCGACCAGGATCCCGAGCTCGGCGAGGTCCTCCCAGGCCTCCTCGACGCTGCCCACCCGCTCGCGGGCTTCCTCGTAGTAGGTCGCGGGTACCTCGAGGAAGCGCACCCCGCGCGCCGTCAGGGCCCGGACCGTGGCAACGATGTCGTCGGTGGCCAGGGCGAGGTGCTGGACGCCGGGACCGTCGTTGGCCTCGAGGTACTCCTCGATCTGGGAGCGCTTACGGCCGATGGCCGGCTCGTTGATCGGCAGTTTGATGCGCCCGTTGCCGTCCCACAGCACCTTGGACATCAGCGCGGTGTACTCCGTGGAGATGGCCTCGTCGTCGAAGTGCCGCAGTTCGGAGAAGCCCAGGATCCGCTCGTAGAAGGCGGACCAGGCGTCCATCTCGCCGAGGTGGACGTTGGCGACCACGTGGTCGATCCCCGTCAGTCCCACCGGCGGTGCCGCCGACGCCAGGGGGTCCTCGGGCACGGGTTCGTAGCCCGGCAGGTACACGCCGTGGTAGTCGTCGCGCTGGACCAGGGAGTGGATCGTGTCGCCGTAGACCGCGATCGCGGCGACGACCAGCTCCCCGTGGTCGTCGCGCAGCACCCGGGGTTCCTGGAGGGGCTGGGCGCCGCGTTCCGTGGCCAGCGCGAAGGCCCGCGCGGCGTCGGGGACCCGGAAGGCCACATCCCGGATGGCGTCGCCATGGCGGGCCTGGTGGCGCACCGCCGGGTGGTCAGGGTGGAGCCCGGCGGTCAGCACCAGGCGGATGCCGCCCTGGTCGAGCACGTAGGAGGCCCGGTCGCGCACGCCGGTCTCCGGACCGGCGTAGGCCATCAGCCGGAAGCCGAAGGCGGTCCGGTAGTAGTGGGCGGCCTGGTGGGCGTTGCCCACGAGGTACTCGATCGCGTCGTAGCCGCGCAACTGCAGGTCGTGCTCGGACATGGCGCCTCCGGGACGACCTCGCAGGATACGGTCTCGGTCCCGTGGGTCCGGCACGCGGCAGGTGCTCAGACGGGCGGGATCTCCCCCGGGGGCAGGTCGCTCCGGCCGGCCAGCGGCGAGAGCTCGAACTCCTCGCGACCGATCCGCAGGAACTCCACGGGCTGGTCGTCGCGCAGGTGCTCCTCGACGATCCTGGGGACGTCCTCGACGGTCACACCGCCGTACCACACGTCGTCGGGGGCGACGTAGACCGCCGGACCCACCATGCAGGGCTCGAGGCACCCGCTGGCCACGACCTTGACGTCCACCAGGCTGTGGACCCCGGTCTGTTCGCGGAAGGCCTCGAAGAGCGAGGCGCTGCCCCGCGGATGGCAGGAGGGGCGGGGGTGCTCGGCGGGCCGTTCGTTGATGCAGACGAACACGAACTTGCGGGGCATGCCGGCGCGGGCCATGGGTGCTCCTCCCTGCAGAGAGTGTCGGCACGGTAGCTGGCAGGCGCCGGGACCGGTGCCGGGCCGCCGGGGTGAGCGAACCATCCCGCCAGGGTCGCGGTGGCGTACAACAGCCGTCGCGGCACTGCCGACCCGGCACTGCCATCCTGACCAGGCCTGCCCGCCTGCACGCCCGGCCTGACCACCCGACCTGACATGAGGAGCCACCGTGAGCCTGCTCACCTCCGCTGCTGCTGCAGCCAACCTCTCGGCCCCCGTCGTCCTCGATGCCCGCCAGCACCGCTTCGAGCTCCGCCCCGGCGCGCCCGCGGTGATGGGCATCATCAACACCAACCCGGGCTCCTTCTCCGACACCGAGCACCTGGCCACGACCGAGGCACAGCTGGTCAGGGCGATGGACATGGTCGAGGCGGGCGCGGACATCATCGACGTCGGTCCCGACTCCGGTGTGGCCCACGGCGACCCGATCGACCTCGACACCCAGATCGCCTCGGCCCTGCCCCTGGTGCGCGAGTTGGTGGACCGCGGCGTGCCCGTGTCCATCGACACCCCCCAGCTGGCCGTCACCGAGGCGATGCTGGAGGCCGGTGCGGCGATGATCAACGACGTGTCCGGTCTCGCCGAGCCGCGCATCGCCGCGGCCTGCGCCGCCCACGACGCCGCTCTGGTCCTGCTCCACACCCGGGTGGAGCACAAGCAGGAGGCCTTCCTCGAGTTCGACGACGTCGTCGCCGACGTGGAGCAGCTGTTCACGGAGCGGATCGCCCTGGCCCAGGAGCAGGGTCTGGCGCGCGAGCGGGTCGTGCTGGACCCGGGGCTCGGCTACGCCAAGCACCCCCACGACGACGTGGACGTGCTGCGCGCCTACCCGCGGTTCGCGGCCTACGGCCTGGCGATCCTCACGGGGGCCTCGCGCAAGTACTACGCCGGGGTGATCACCGGGGCGGAGCCCCCGGAGCGTCTGCCCGAGACCCTGGCCACGGTGGAAGCGGTGCGGCCCTTCCCGGGCTTCGTCCGGGTCCACGACGTCGACGAGGTGCACCGCTACCTCGCCGTCATGGAGACCCTCGAGGGGCTGCGTGACAAGCCCGAGGTGGACACCAGCGTCGCCCGCCTGAAGTGGGTCACCCCCGTCGGCTGACGGCCTCCGGGTGCGGCCCCGTCCGTCAGGGGGCGGGGCCTCAGCGTCGTCGGTAGCGCAGCAGCAGGTCGCCCTCGTGCTCGAACACCGAGACGAGCTCGAGGTCGGTCGCCGCCTCCTGCGCGCCCGCGATGATGCGGGCCACCGGTCCGCCCACCAACGTCGGCGCCAGGGTCAGGAACAGCTCGTCGAGGTGGCCACCCGCGAGCATCACCTGGTTGAGGCGTGGTCCGCCCTCGCACAGCACCCGCGGCAGGGAGAGCTCCGCCAGGGTGGTGACGATCACCTCGGCGTCGAGCTCGGCCTCGGCCACGACGTGGATCTCCGCACGGTCCTCGATCGCCGCCAGGTGCCGGGTGTCGGCGCTGCGGGCCGTGAGGACCAGGGGCGGCTCCGCCGGGTCGCTGAAGACCGCGAGGTCCGGCTCGAGGGCGCCTGACGCGGTGACGATGGCCAGCCGCGGTACGGGACGCAGCCCACGGGCCGCACGATCCGCGCGCCGCTCGGCGCTGCCCGTCAGGGGGACGTAGCCCTCGTCGCGGACGGTGCCGGCCCCCACCAGGGACACGTCGTTGGCGGCCCGCAGCCGTGACAGGGCTCGCAGATCCGCGGCGCCACCCAGCCCACCCGACAGCCCCTCCACGGCCACCGCGCCGTCGGCGGAGGAGACCATCGACACGGCGACGTGGGTGGGACGGCCCGCACGGGGGTGGTCGAGGGTCAGGCCGGCGTACAGCTCATCGAGCGCAAGCTCAGCCGGGTCGGGCAGGATGCGGCGCAGCACGGCGGGCTCCTCACGGGGTGGGGACGTCCAGCATCCGGACCCGGGGCAGCCTGCGGACCGTGCCGGTCCCCTGGCCTGTCAGGTCAGGAACTCGAGGATCGCGGCGGCGATGGCACCCGGGTCCTCCAGGGAGGCCCAGTGCCCCACGTGGGGCAGCACCTTGACGCGGCTGACGGGGATCGAGGACTTGAGCTCCTCGGCCATCGCCAGCGGGGTGGACCGGTCGTGGGCCCCGGTCAGGATCAGGGTCGGCTGCCCGAGCTCATCCCGGCGGATCCGCGGAGCGTCGGCCAGGGCCCGGCAGGACTTCGCGTAGTTCTGGGGCTCGTTGCGCAGGAACAGCTCGCGCAGCAGCCCGACCATCCCGCTGTGGGTGGCGTGGGACTGCGGGGAGACCGCTCCCTCCAACCACGGGCCGACGAGCTGGTCGAGGCC
>SKTN01000245.1 GCA_007117945.1 Nitriliruptoraceae bacterium
GGCGCCGGCTACATCGGCGCCACCACCGCCGCCGCCCTTCTGGACGCGGGCCACCAGGTCACGGTGGCAGATGACCTCAGCGCCGGCCACCTCGATGCCGTCCCCGACGGCGCTGCCTTCGTCGAGGTGGACGTCACCGACCCCCGCGCGATCGACGAGGTGGTCGGTGACGGTGGCTTCGACGCCTGCCTGCACTTCGCCGCGCTGATCGAAGCCGGGGAGTCGATGCGGGCGCCGGAACGCTTCTTCCGGGTCAACACCGGCGGCTCGGCGACGCTGCTCGAGGCCCTGCTGCGCCACGGTGTCCGCCGCTTCGTGCTGTCCTCCACCGCCGCGGTCTACGGCGAGCCGGAACGCGTCCCCATCACCGAGGAAGACGCCCTGGCGCCGACCAACGCCTACGGGGAGTCGAAGTTGCTGGTCGAGCGCATGCTGGCCTGGCACCACCGCATCCACGGCCTGTCCTACGCGGCGCTGCGGTACTTCAACGCCGCCGGAGCGGTCCCCGGCCGCGGGGAGCGCCACGACCCTGAGACCCACCTGATCCCCCTGGTCCTGCAGGTCGCCGAGGGCCGGCGCGACCACATCACCCTGTTCGGCACGGACTACCCCACCGAGGACGGCACGGCGGTCCGTGACTACATCCACGTCGCCGACCTCGCCGACGCCCACGTCCGTGCGGTCGAACAACTCGACACCCACGGCACGATCACCTGCAACCTCGGCAACGGGCGCGGCTTCAGCGTCCGCGAGGTGGTGGAGGCGGCGCGCCGGGTGACCGGTCACCCGATCCCCGCCGAGGAGGCACCCCGGCGCGCCGGTGACCCCGCCGTGCTGGTCGCCTCCTCCGAACGCGCCCAGCAACTGCTGGGCTGGCGACCGGGACTCCCGGAGCTCGACCGGATCGTGGCGGATGCCTGGGCCGAGCGACCGACGGCCGGTTGAGCGCAGTGCCGGGGGCGGCAACCACACGGCCGGCCGCACCGACGCCGGCGACCCGGCCAGGAGGACACGATGAACACCACCGGTGCAGGCTCCCGACCGGTCCCCGCTCGCGTCCGACGGGACCGGATGCTCGGCCTGCTGCGCGAGCAGGAGTTCGTCCGGGTCAGCGAACTGGCCGAACACTTCGAGGTGAGCGAGGTCACCGTCCGCGCCGACCTCGACGCGCTCCAACAGCGCGGCCAGCTGCGACGGGTCCGCGGGGGCGCCGTCCCCCAGGCCGCGCCCCGCAGCGAGCAGCGCTTCGAGGAGGCGGAGGTGGCCGCCGCGGGCCAGAAGCGGGCCATCGCGCGGGTGGCCGCCGCGATGGTCGAGCCCGGCGACACCATCGTGCTCGACGTCGGCACCACGACCACGGCCATCGCCCACGCGCTCGCTGCCCGGACGGAACTCGAGGAGGTCACGGTGTTCACCTCCTCCCTGACGATCGCCCTGGCGCTGGAGCGGGCCGACCCCCGGCTGACCGTAGTGGTCACCGGCGGGACGCTGCGCTCCAAGCAGCACTCCCTCGTCGAGCCCCTCGGCGGCCTGGTGCTGGGGTCGATCAACGCTGGGACGGCCTTCATCGGCTGCAACGGCGTGGATCTCGTGCGTGGTGTCACCAACGTCAACCTGCCGGAGACCGAGATCAAGCGGCTCATCCTGAACGCCTCACAGCAGCGCGTGGTGTGCGCCGACAGCTCGAAGCTCGGACAGGTCTCCCTGGCGCACGTCTGTGACCTCGACGACATCGACCGCCTGATCACCGATGAGGACGCCGATCCGGAGTTCGTCGCCGCGCTGCGGGAGACGGGCCTGGACGTCGTCCTCGCCCCCCTGGAGACCTGATGCGCACCGGCTTCACCGCGATCGCCGAGCACGACGTCGACCCTACCTCCGGACTGGTGTACGAGCACGGCTGGCAGTCCTGGAGCCCCGCCGGCGTCCACCACGTGACCGCGACCTCCCCCCGACCGGGCAGGCCCCGCTGGCAGACGATGGCCTACCGACCGGAGACGCCCGGACCCGACAGGGGGTTCCAGGGCGAGGGCCTGCTCGCCCTCCAGGTCGCCGCCGGAGCACCGGTGTCGGTGTTCCACAGCCCCGACCCCCACACCGAGGTGGCCTCGATCCGCCTCGAGGTGGTCGACGACGCGCGATCCGGCGACGGGCAGGTGCACGTCCGGATCAGCGCCGACGCCGAGGTGGCGGTCACCGAGCACGTGGCGGACCTGACCACCGCGTTGGAGGAGCACGCCGGTGCGCTCGCCGACCACCTCGGCGTCCCCGCCGAGGGGACCGAGCGCACCCTCGGCACGGGGTGGTGCTCCTGGTACGGCTACTACCACGACGTCACCGAACAGGTGATGCGCGACGAGCTGGCCCTGATCGATCGTCACGGCCTGGCCGTGGACACCGTGCAGCTCGACGACGGCTACCAGACGGGGATCGGGGACTGGCTGACACGGCGCACCGACGCCTTCCCCGCACCGCTGTCGCAGCTGGCGGCGCGTATCACCGACACCGGGCGTGGAGCCGGGATCTGGACCGCCCCCTTCCTGGTGGGTGCCGACAGCGACCTGGCCCGGGACCACCCCGACTGGCTGGTCGGCGGGGCTGCGGCCTCCGATCACCACTGGGGCCAGCGCATCGGCGTGCTGGACGTCACCCACCCCGACGCCGCCGAGCACCTCCGGGAGGTGTTCGCGACCCTGACCGGCTGGGGGTTCAGCTACCACAAGATCGACTTCCTCTACGGCGGCGCGCTCCCGGGACGTCGCCACGAGGACGTCACACCCCTGGAGGCCTACGGGCGGGGACTCGACCTGATCCGCGAGGCGATCGGCGAGCAGGCCGTGCTGCTCGGGTGCGGGGCCCCGCTGCTGCCCTCGATCGGGCGGGTGGACGCCATGCGTATCTCCCCCGACATCGACGCGCGCTTCGAGCCGCCGCTCGGCGACGTCAGCCAACCCTCCGGACGGGGTGCGGTCCTGATGGGACGCTCCCGGGCCTTCCAGCACGGGCGGTGGTGGGTCAACGACCCCGACTGCCTGATGCTGCGCCCCGGGGTGGAACGCCGGGAGCTGTGGGCTGCGGAGCTCGCCGCCCACGGCGCCCTGGCCGTCTCCGGGGACCCGATCGCGGCGCTGGACGAGCAGGGGCTGGCGTGGACCCGCGAGCTGCTCCAACCGCCGGCCGGGCGGGCGGCGCGGTGGGAGCCGGACCCCGACGACGGGCTCGGCGGCGCGCTCGCCGGCCGGCCTCTACGGTGACCTTCCAGCACGGCGCCGCGACCCGCGGACGCCACGTGGGATCGGGTGAAGGAGCGGTGCGGATGCGGTTCGGCGTGTGCTACTACCCCGAGCAGTGGCCCGAGGACCGGTGGTCGACCGACGCCGCATGGATGGCGGAGCTCGGTCTCGGGCTGGTGCGTATCGGCGAGTTCGCCTGGAGCGCCTACGAGCCCGCGCGTGGCCGCTTCGAGTTCGGCTGGCTGGACCGGGCCATCGACACCCTCGCCGGTGCCGGGTTACAGGTCGTGCTCGGCACGCCGACGGCCACACCGCCGGTGTGGCTGCTGCGCGAGCGCCCGGAGATCCTGGCGGTCGGTCCTGACGGGCGCCGCAAGGCCTACGGCTCACGCCGGCACACCTCCCCCTCCTCCCGCGCCTACCGCGAGGAGGCCCGGCGCATCGTCGAGGTGCTGGTGGAGCGCTACGGCCAGCACCCGGCGGTGGTGGCCTGGCAGGTGGACAACGAGCCCGGCAACCACGACTCCGCCCGGTGCTGGAGCGCCGAGAGCCAGGCCGCCTTCCAGGCCTGGCTCCAGCGCCGCTTCGACGGCGACATCGACGCGCTGAACGCCGCCTGGGGCACGACCTTCTGGTCGATGACCTACCCCGACTTCGAGGCGGTGGCGCTGCCCGTGCCCACCGTCACCGACCACAACCCCTCCCTGCTCGTGGCCCACCTGGAGTTCGCGGCGGCCCAGGCCGCCGAGGGCCTTGCCGAGCAGCGGGAGGTCATCGCCGCCGGCAGCCCCGAGCGGGAGGTGTTCACCAACCTCTATCTCGGCGATGTCGACGTCGATCCCCGGCAGGTGGCCCGACCCACGGGGCTCGGGTCGGTGGACATCTACCCCCACGGACTGCGCGACGCCGACGACGTCGCCTTCGTGCTGGACCTGGCTCGGGGCTCCGCGCTGCCGACGAACGCCGGCCCGGAGGACCGGGGCGGCCGGGCGTGGATCGTCGAGCAGCAGCCCGGTCCCGTGAACTGGACCGGCGACAACCCCGCCGTGCCTGCCGGGCAGGTCCGGCTGTGGTGCTGGCAGGCGGCGCTGCACGGCGTGGAGACCCTGCTGTGGTTCCGCTGGCGGGCGGCACGCGCCGGGCAGGAGCAGCACCACGCCGCGCTGCTGCGCCACGACGGCACCCGGGGTCCGGCCTGGTCGGAAGCGGAGCGCTTCCTGCGGGAGTACCACCGGGTCGCCGGGCTGTCACCACAGATCCTCGAGCGCCCGGCCGCCCGGGTCGCGCTGGTGCACGAGCACCTCGACGCGTGGATGCTCGGGGTGATCCCACAGGTGCCCGATGCGAGCCACCGCCACCTCGCCATCGCCGCGCACGCCGCGGCCCGGCGGCTGGCACTGGACGTCGACATCGTGCCCGCCGACGCCGACCTCAGCGCCTACGACGTCGTGCTGGCGCCGGCCCTGCACGTGACCACTCCTGCCCGGCTGGCCCGCCTGGAGACAGCCCTCGACGCCGGCGCGCTGGTGGTCCTGGGGCCACGTAGCCTGACCCGCGACCAGCACACCGTGTGGGTGGACGAGCCCGTGCCGGCAGGGCTCGCCGGGCGCCTCGGTGCCCGGGTCGAACACGCGGGCAACCCGGCCGGCTGGCCCCGTGACACCGCTGCGGCGAGCCGCCTGGTCCTGGACGACCCCCGCGAGCCCCTGCCCGTGGGCGGCTGGATCGAGACCCTGACCGCCGTGGAGGGCGGCACCCGGGTCCTCGGTCGCGCCCAGGGCGGCCCCCTGCACGGTGAGCCGGTCGTGGTGCGCCGCGGCAACCTCATCCACCTCGGTGCGGCGTCACCGGAGGCCTGGACCGCGGTGCTCGGCAGCCTGCTCGGCCGGCGTCCGAAGCCCGCGTACCTCGAGGTGTTCGAGCGCTCGGGGCGGCACGTGACCCTGGACCACCGCGAGCGCACGATCGGTGGGCTGGGGCCGGTCTCGGACCGGGACTGACAGGCTCGACCGGCCCAACATGTGTCCGCCGTGTCACGAGCCGTGGCGTGACCGTGCGCGACCAGCAACTTCCGAAGTCTTCGTATGTGCGCCTATCGAACCCCCTGTTCGAAGAACTAGCGGAGTAGTTGAAAAGTTTCCGAAACTTCATTAGCTTGCGCAAGATGGAGACCCTGGAGCGGCGGGAACTGCGGCACGGCGACGGCCGGCGCCTGTTCGTCTACGGCGCGTACGACGGACAGTCCCTCCCCGACGACGGGCCCGACGGTGAGTGGCCGGCCCTGCACCTGCGGCACGACCCGCTCAGCGACAGCTGGGTCGCGATCTCCCCGGCGCGCAACACCCGGCCCCAGACCGCACCGACCCAGGATCGTCCGGCGCCGAGCTGCCCGCTGTGCGTCGGTGGACCCGAGCTGCCCTTCCCCTACGAAGCGGCGGTGTTCGAGAACCGCTTCCCCACCCTGCTGGCGGAGCCACCGGCGCCGCCGCGGCTGGACGGGCGGACCGCGCCCTCCCGGGGACGCTGCGAGGTGGTGCTCTACACCCCCACCCACGAGGGCTCGCTCGCGACGCTGACCACGGAGGAGCTGGCGCGGGTCGTGGCGATCTGGACCGACCGCTCCGAGGAGCTGTGGACGGATCCTGACCTGCGGGCGGTGCTGGTGTTCGAGAACCGGGGTGAGGACGTCGGCGCCACGCTGTCCCACCCCCACGGCCAGATCTACGCCCTCGACCACCTGCCCGTACACCTCGAGCGGCGGGTCGGAGCGCTGGCCGCCCACCGAGCCGGGACCGGTGCGTGCCTGAGCTGCGAGGTGGTCGCGACCGACCTGGCCGCAGCCACGCGCCGCGTGCGGGAGAACCCGAGCTTCACCGTCCAGGTCCCCTTCGCCCCGGACTGGCCCTTCGAGGTCCACGTCCGTGCGAAGCGCCACGGCGCACGGCGTCTGCCCGATCTGACCATGGAGGAACGCCGCGATCTCGGTGCGGCGCTGCGGGAGGTCGTGCACATCTACGACCGACTGTTCGACGCGCCCATGGCCTACCTGATGGCGTGCCAGCAGGCACCGGTCGCCGATGACGGCACGGTCGCGGTGGACTGGCACCTCAGCTTCGAGTTCCTGCCCCCCAACCGTGGGCCCGACAAGCTCAAGATGCGGGCGACGGTGGAGACGGCGGCGGGCCTGTTCATCAACGACACCGAACCGGAGACCACCGCGGCCGCGCTCGCGGCGGTCTCCACGACCGCCGACGGCGCCGACGCGGCCACCTTCCCCGACATCGAGGTGGAGGCGACGGCGGACCTTGCTGGCGCCGGTGGGACCTGACCGACCCGCGTGCCGCGAGCCCGCGGCGCGCTGACGACGACGCACCACACCCGTGGTGCGGGAGAGAGGGAACCATGCGAACCAAGCGGTGGATCGCGCTGCTGATGGCTCTGGGGCTCACCCTGGCCGCCTGCGGCGCCGACGAAGCGACCGAGGAAGCCCCCGAGGCGGACGACGAGGTCGAGGAAACCGAGGAGCCGGAGGAGGACGAGGAGGTCGACGACGAGGCGGCCGCGGATCCGGGCGATGGCGTGGCGTTGCGTTGGCGCACCCGTCCCGACAACCAGCAGGAGATCGACGTCTACCAGGGCGTCAGCGACACGATCGACGCTGCGTGGGATGCTGCCACCCTCGAGTACGAGGCCGGTGGAACGGAGACCGCCGCCTACCAGGACGTGCTCCGCACGGAGATCGCCGGTGGCACGGCGCCTGACGTCTTCTGGATCCCGGGTACCGACATCGCGGACTTCGCGAACCGTGGCCTGATCCTCGACC
>SKTN01000058.1 GCA_007117945.1 Nitriliruptoraceae bacterium
AGCAGTGGAGGCGTTCGAGAGATCCTGCAGTCCACTGCGCGTTGAGCCCGGGAAGGTGCTACGTGCGCGAGGGGGGACTTGAACCCCCATGTCCGTTAGGACACACGGCCCTCAACCGTGCGCGTCTGCCAATTCCGCCACTCGCGCGTGGCTGCGGGGCATGCCCGCAGCGGCGGGGAGCGTAGCGGCTCGCGCGCGGGCCGTGCGAACGGCTGCCGGAGGCGATCGGACACGCCATCAGCCGCCGTCAGCGGCCGGGTCGAGCCACGCATCCGCCAGCGACAGGCGGCCCAGCGTCGTGTAGGTCAGGTCCCGCACCTCGGGACGGATCACCGCGTCGTTGCGGTACCACAGCACGGGCACGGCGGGGACCTGCTCGAGGATCAGCCGCTCAGCCCTGCGCGACGCACGACGCCGCTCTGCCGGGTCATCCTCCGCCCGGGCGCGGTCGAGCAGTTCGTCCACGTCCTCGTCATCGAACCGGGTGAGGTTATCAAGACCCACCTGGGAGGAGTGGAACAGCGGGTAGAGGTAGGCGACGGCCGATGGCTCGGCCACGTCCCAGCCGTGACGGAACACGGGCAGTTCACCGCTGCGTACACCGCGGAGGAAGGCGCCCAACTCCTGACCCTGGAACTCCACCTCGAGGTCGAGGGTCTCGGCGATGTCCGCAGCCATCCGCTCCGCGATCGCACCGTGCAGGGTGCCGCGGTTGTAGGAGAGTGTGACCACCCCGATCACCTCGCTGGCGGTGGGCAGGACCACTTCGGCGTCATCGTCCGGTGCCGGTGCTTCCTCGTCGGCCCCCTCCCCCATGTCCCGGTCACCGTCCGACGGCGCGTCGCCGTCACCGTCGCCGCCCGATCCGGCGTCACCGGATGCTGTCGCCTCGCCATCGTCACCGGCGTCACCGACGAGGTCGGCGACCACCTCATCCAGCAGTTCCCGGGCCGCGTCGGGATCGTGCCTGCACGCCGTACACACCCCCGGCTGCGCCCCGGGGATGCCCGGAGGTACCAGGGCGGTGGCCGGCACCCGGGCACCCTCGGCGATCTCCTCGGCCAAGGCCGTGCGGTCGATGGACAACGAGATGGCACGACGCAGCCGCGGATCGTCGAAGGGCGCCCGTGTGGTGTCGAACCCGTAGAGGTAGATCGGGGAACGCACGCCATGGAGCACACCCGGCCCCGTGTAGCCGTCGGAGGAGCGACCGAAGAGCTCGATGGCCTCCTCACGGCGCTGGGGGGTGAGCTGCGCGAGGTGCAGCTGGCCATCGAGGAGGTCCTGCCACTGCGCATCGTCGTCGGTCGAGACGTCGTAGAGCGTGAACAGCACCTCGTCGAGCCAGGCCGGATCGTGGTGCTCTTCGGCCCGCACCAGCCGGAGGAAGGCACCCGGCTCGCGGGGCCCGGCCATCGCGAAGGGCCCGTTGCCGATGGGTTGCTGGGCGTAGACGTCGGGGTCCTCCGCCGCGTCGGGCGGCAGGGGTACCAGGCTCGGGTCGGCGAGGGTGGACAGGAAGCGCGGCCGGGGCTCGCGCAGCTCGATCGTGAGGGTGTCCTCGTCCTCGACCACGACCCCGGCGAGGCCACCACCCTCAGCCTGGGACTCCTCGATACCCACCACGTCCTCGAGGAGGTACGCCAGGAAGGAGGGTGGCTGCGCCGTGGCGTCGGCGATGTGGTCGAAGGTCCGCTTGAAGTCGGCGGCGGTGACGGGGCTGCCGTCGTGGAAGGTGGCGTCGCGCAGGTGGAAGGTGAAGCGTTGGCTGTCCTCGTCGACCTCCCAGCTGCGCGCTGCGGCCGGCAGCACCTCCCCCTGGTCATCGATGCGCACCAGGGGGTCGAAGAGGGCGTCGATGAGCAGTTCGCCCTCATCATCGACGACGAACCGTGGATCGATCGAGACCGGATCCACCAGCAGGCCGACCCGCAGGGTTCCGCCGCGGACGGGTCCCTCCACCGGTCCCGCATCCGGGTCGGTGTCCTCATCGCCAGGATCAGCGGATCGTCCGTTCTCCTGGTCACCGTCACCGGTGCAGCCGAGCAGCAGCGCGCCGGCGAGCAGGCACGCGCCAAGGGGGCCGAGCCGGGTACCGACGGTCCCGTGCTGGTGGGCAGCGGTGCGATGGCGCCCCCGCCGTCGCAGCACCGTCCCGCGCATCGTCAGAGGTAGAGGACGAGGAGGATGTTGGTGGTGACGAAGGCCAGGCCGGCGATGATCGTGATGCGGTCGAGGTTGCGCTCGACGACAGCCGAGCCCTGGAGCCCGCCCCCGCCCCCGCCACCGAACATGTCGGAGAGGCCGCCGCCCTGGCCCCGGTGCAACAGGACGAGACCGATCAGCCCGAGGCTGAGGAGGAGGTGCAGCACGATGAGGGCGACGAGCACGGTTCACTCCGGTTGGTGGGCAGGACGGCCGTTGACGGGCGGGTGGTCGGATGACGGCGCGGTGCGCAGGGGCCCCGAACGGTACCAGCCGAGGTCCTCCGCCTCACCGCGGTGTCAGCCGTTCTGGTTGGCCAGCCAGAAGACCCGGAAGCCGTCAGGGGTCTCGAAGTTGCCGAGCGGGGTGGCCTCCCACCGCGCCAGGGCCGCGTCGTCGAAGGTGATCACCGGTGGCCGCAGCCCGAGTGACGGCGAGGTGGCCGGCACCGGGCAGCCGACCTGCTCGTCGGCGCAGGCGTGGAGCGCCGCGCGACGGTTGTCCTGACTGTGCTCAGGGACCCGGCCGTGGTACTGCACCGCGGGTACCGCCACCTCGAAGTTCGTGCGCCGGTAGACGTCGAAGGCGCGCGACTCCCCCACCTCGCTGGCGGTCCCGGCGGCCGGTGGCGTCGCCGACCACACGAGCGCGACGGCCTCGCGCTCGCGCTCCGCTCCGGCGAGGGCGTGGGGGATCACCAGCGCCCCCGCGACCGCGGTGACCGCCACCAGGGCGACGATGACGGTCTCCGAGCTGCGCCGGGCGCGCGTGGGTGCCGGTGCCTCTGCGACCAGGATGCGGACCCGGTCGACCACGCCACCCGAGGGCGCCAGCGCGGCGCAGGGTGCGGGTCCGGACGGGGCCTCGTCGAGGACCTTCAACAGCCCGCTGGCCAGCGCCCCGGGTCGACCCGTGAGCTCGACGGCCACCTGGTCGGCGGCCAGCTCCCGCTCGCGGTGCAGCTGCCGTACCGCCCACCCACCGCCGGGGACGAAGAACATCAGGTCGCGCACGACCCCGAGCGCCGAGGCCACCGGGGTATCACGCCGCCGGACGTGGGCGAGCTCGTGGGCGAGGACCGCCTCGAGTTCCTCGTCGTCCAGGGACGCGAGCAGACTGCGTCCCACCACGAGGATGGGCGCCCGGGAACCGACCACGTACGCGCCGCCCCGACAGCTGTCGACCAGGCCGATGCGGGGCGCGGGCACCTCCAGACCGGCGGCCACGGAGCGGGCCAGCCGGTCGAGATGGCGTGGCACGACCTCGGTGGCCGCCACGGCCTGGAGCGCCGCGTGCCGCACACGCCGCACCGCGGCCGCGCGACGCAGCAGGCGCGCCGCGGCGATAAGGGCCCACACCCCGGCGACCACCGGTACCGCCATCGGCACGAACTGCAGGTAGCCGTCGCGTACGGGGATCGTCAGGGCCTGGGCCTCGCTGGACGGCAGCATCAGCGTCGGCAGGCGCATCTGGGTGCCGGACAGCAGGACCACGGTGACCAGTGCGATCAAGGGTGCGATGGCCGCGAGTACCCGGGCGCGTGGTGTCCTCAGGCCCGCCCGCAGCAGGAGGTGGGCGGTCACGACCGCCACCAGGGTCGCCACCACCGCTCGAACCGCGACGGACTCGAGCGGGATGGAGAGCAGGACACCGAGGTCCACGGGGGTCAGCGCTCCTGGTCGCGCCGCCGGGCAGCAGCCGCACGCAGATCCGCGAGGCTGTCGTCGTCCGCCTGTTCCACCACGTCAGCGAGGTAGGCCGCGGCCGGTTCCGGGAAGCGGTCCAGCAACCACCCCATCACGCCCTCCACGGTGGAGCGGGCGTAGTGCTCCCGACTCACCGCGGGCCGGTAGCGGTGGGCCAGTCCCTCCGTGTCACGGAGCAGCAGGCCCTTGGAGGCCAGGCGGGTCATGGTTGTCATGACGGTGGTGTAAGCGATCGAACGGCTGGTGGCCAGCAGGTTGTGGACGTCACGGACCGTGGACTCGCCGAGCTGCCACACCGCCTCCATGACGTCCTGCTCCAGCGGTCCGAGCAGCGTCTCGATCGGATCGTTCCGACGTGCCACGGTCGGTCTCCTCGCCCTCTCCCACGCAGGCTCCCCCCGCGCGGTCGTGCGCATCATGCTAGCTGGTGAGCACCTCCGGGGACAGGAACGTGGGGTGACGTGTCGGTAGCCTCGGACCGCACGTGGTCCGCGCGGGCCCGGGCCCGGTCCGAGGGGGGTGACATGGTCGGTGAGCGTCACGACGGCCCGCGGGGCGTGGGCGTGCACGGTGACGCCGATCACCTCGTGCTGTACCCGAGCTGGCTCGGCCTGCTGTCCAGCGGTCTGGTTCCCCCGGCCCTGCTCCTGCTCGGCTGGAGCGCACTGGCGATCGGTGGCTCCACCGTCGTGGCGTGGTCCCTGATCGTCATCGCGGCGGTCACTGGCCTGTGGGCGGGCGGCCAGTTCCCCCGGCACGTGATCGTCGGCCCCGAAGGCATCGTGCGCCGTTGCCTGCTGCGTACCCACCACCTCGGCTACGACGAGGTGGCGGCCATCCAACGTGCCCCCGCACCCCGCATGGCAGCCGCCCGCGCCCTGCGCAGCCAGGACCCCGCCGAACGCCGGCAGGTGCGCAGCGGCCTGGTGGCCGCCGGGACCGGGCGGCGGCGGTGGATGCTCACCGACCAACCCGAGAGCCGCGAGGAGTACGACCGGCTCGCCGCGCTGCTGGTGGCGGGCGGTGGCACACACCTGCAGGCCACACGGCCCCAGGCGGGCTCGACGCCCACCAGCCTGTACCGCCGACGAGCCCCCGTGCTGCGGTGAGTGGCGCACGTCACCCGCCCGCGGACGATCCCTCACGGTGTCCGGTCTCCGCGCACCGGCCGTAGCACCGACGTTCGGACACGGCCGTTTGCTGGTAGCGTCCTACGACAGTCGTAGGAGCGCACAACGGTACGCCGTCGGTGCACTCCCACGGCCTGCGGGTTCGCTCGCGAACGACGCGTGGATGGGACCTCCATCCACGTTTCCGGATCTAGGGGAACCTCGCGGTCACCACCCGGTGACCGGGCGGACGGGTACCGACCCACCGCAGCGGGGCTGCCTCGAGCTCACGACACAGTGACTCAAGGAGTCGATACATGAGGTCACACCTCGTACGGCGCTGGCGCTGGCCAGTGCTGCTCACGGCGCTCGCGCTTGCTCTCGCAGCGTGTGGCGCGGACGACGAACCGACCGAAGAGCCCGACACCGACGTCGAGGACACCGACGACGTCGAGGACGAGCCCGAGGAGGAAGAGGAGGAGCCGGCTGCTGCTGCTGAGGGCGGAACGGTGCTGTTCGGCGACGAGCAGGAGCCGACGATCCTCAACGGCTTCCTGATCGACGGCAACTCGCTGGTCACCTCGAAGGTGTTCAACAACCAGTTCCCGGGTGCCTACGTCATCCAGCCGGACCTCTCCCTCGAGCCCTACCTCATCGATGGTGAGGCGGAGTTCACCGAGGACCCCTTCACCGTCACCTACACGATCCTGGACGAGGCGGAGTGGTCCGACGGCACGCCCATCAGCGTGGACGACTTCATCTACACCTATGAGACGATCATGGATGAGGACGCCGAGTGGGCGGACCAGATCACCTCACGTGCAGGCTACGAGCTGATCGAGGACTTCGAGGTCGACGGTGACAAGGTCATCACCTTCAACTTCACCGAGCCCTACGCGCCCTGGCAGCTGATGTTCGCCAACGTCCTGCCGGCGCACGTGCTCGAAGGCTCCGACTTCACGACCGTGATGAACGACGAGCTGCCCGATGTCTCCGGTGGCCCCTACGTCTTCGACGAGTGGGACCGCGGGACGCAGCTGCGCATCGTCCGCAACGACGCCTACTGGGGCGGCGATGTGGCGCTGGATGAGATCATCATGCGCTACCTGCCCGACACCACAACCCTGACCCAGCAGATGCTCGGTGGCGAGCTGGACATGTACGACCCGCAGCCGCAGATCGAACTGGTGAACCAGCTCGATGGCGCCGCGGACCGGATCGAGTACGAGGTCGGACTGGGCCCCGTCTGGGAGCACTTCGACTTCAACACCCTGGTCGACGGCCTCGACCGCGACTACGTGCGGCAGGCCATCGCGCTCGGCATCAACCGTGAGCAGATCGTCGAGACCCTGGTCGCACCGGTCGACCCGGACGCGGTCGTCCTCGAGAACCCCTTCTGGATGGCCAACACCGACCAGTACGAGCCCTACTACGACCAGTGGAGCTACGACCCGCAGGCCGCGCAGGACCTCCTCGAGGAGAACGGCTGCGAGACGGGCGACGACGGGATCTACGTCTGCGACGACGTGCGCCTGTCCTTCCGCGTGGGCACCACCGGCGGCAACGAGCGTCGTGAGCTCACCCAGCAGCTGATGCAGGCCGACCTCGCCGAGGTCGGGATCGAGATCACCATCGAGAACGCCGACGGTGCCGCCTTCTTCGAGCTGCTGAACACCCCCGACAACTGCGACGGGGTGTGCGACTACGACATCGCGCTGTTCGCCTGGGTCGGTTCACCGAACCCGGTCGGCAACGCGAACATCTACGGCTGTGACGGCTTCGACGAGGGTGAGCCCGAGGTTCGTCCGCAGAACTGGACCGTGTTCTGCGACGAGGAGCTCACCGATCTGATGGACACCGCCAACGCCACCGTCGACCCTGACGAGAACGCGGACCTGTGGAACCAGGCCGCCTCGATCATGGCCGACAACGTGCCGGTGATCCCGCTGTTCCAGCAGCCGCAGCTGCTCGCCTGGGACAACGCCATCAC
>SKTN01000302.1 GCA_007117945.1 Nitriliruptoraceae bacterium
CAGCTGGTCGCTGCAGCGCCGGGCCACGCCGCCGCCGTGCGCGCGCTGGTGTTCGAGGGGCTCGGCGCGCAGGAGGTCGACGACCTCGCCCGCCGCTGTGCCACCATCCTGGGACGAATCGACCCCGGCTGACCAGCCCACGGCGGTGCCGCCCACGACCGTGACCGCCGCACCGCCGGGGGTTCAGCGCGGCTGGCCATCGCCCGCACCATCACCGTTGGCGACGATCCGGTGGACCCCGATCACCGTGCATCCCAACAGGGACAGTCGCGCCATGATGCCGGCCAGCTCCTCGGGGTCACCGGCAGTTCCGACCAGGACCGCCCCATCGCGCGCAGGCTCCAACCGTCGCAGCTCGCCGAACAACGCCGCGAGCACGTCCTCGGGCAGGTCCTCCGCGAGGTGGAAGTGGTAAGCGTGGCTCGTCCCGTGCCGTGCCCGCGCTCCCGCATACGCGCCGTGGGACGCCGCGGTTGCTCGCTCGCTGCGGCGACTGCCGGGCCTGTCGGCACTTCCGGAGGGTTGCATCGTGGCTCCCGCCCGTGTCACAACCGTTCCGCCGCACACCCATGACACCAGGTGTCCTGCGTGTTCGAGCGAGACAGTGACACGTGCGTCATCGTCGCGACGGCGACCGCCATCGTCATCACCCACCGTGGGCGACAGCAACCGCTCGGTGCGGCCAGCTACGGCCGCCTCACGACGCCCTCACGGCGTGCCGCGGAGCGGCGGGCCAGGCAGCTCAGACCCATGGGGAGATCCGCTCGTGGCAGCAGCCCATCAGGGCGTCACTCCGCTGCGAAGACCTCGCGGAGGGCCTGCTCCTCCTCGCTGCTGAGGTTGGTGTGGATCAACTCGCCGCCCGTCGGAACCCGCTCGACGACCTTGTCGATGACCGCGTCCTGCGACAGCACGAAGAGCGCCGAGGTGCCCGGGGTGATGGCGTCGCGGGTCTGTCGGATGAAGTCATCATCGATCCCGACATCGGTCAACGATCCACTGAGCGCTCCGACTGCAGCCCCGACAGCCATGCCGAGGAGCGGGGCGAAGAAGATCAGGCCGAACAACCAGCCCCAGAAGGCACCCGTGAGTGCGCCCGCACCCGTGAGGTTGTGCAACTGCTCGGTCTTCGGCTTCTTGCGGGACGGGTCCCACTCCACTATGGCCGCATCGATGATGCGGATCAGTCCCTCCTTCTGTAGTTCGGCGAGGGCGTCCTTGGCTGCCCCTGCGCCAGTGGCGTCGCTGAACTTCCACACGGTCATCGTTGCCATGAGAACCTCTCCGGGTCGTCCGTTCGATCAGATCGGTGTGACGCGGAGAGGGTGCGTGTCCCGCCGCGGCGCTGCGTCACCCGTACCGGGTGAGGCGGTTACGATGTTGCTGCACCAACGTGCGCCTCGACCGGCCCTCTGGACGATGCCGGGAACGGAGCGAACCGGTGACCGTCCGGCCTGGCATCCCTCCCATCGCCCCGCTCGGCGCCGCGGTCCTGCTGGGCGGGCCCGGCCGCGCACCCAACGAGTTCCTTGCCGGACTCACGCTCGTCGCACTCGCCGTCCCGATGAACATCGGGTATGCGAGCGTGGCCGGCCTGCCGGCGACGGTCGGCATCTACGCCTCCATCGTCCCCGCGCTGGTCTTCGCCGTGACCACGGGGTCCCGGCGGATGGTCGTCGGTCCGGACGCCACGATCGCCGCCCTGCTGGCGGCGGCCATCGCACCTGTGGTCGCCACCGGTGTCGCCGCCACGGACGCGGCCCTGGCAACGGCCCTGCTCACCGGGGCCCTCCTGCTCCTCGGCTGGCTGATCGGTCTGGGCCGGCTCGTGCGTTTCCTCTCGCACGCGGTCCTCGTCGGCTTCATCGCCGGGCTTGCCGTGGAGATCCTGACCTCCCAGGTGCGACGCATGATGGCGGTCGAGGTCGAAGCCGAGGGTTGGATCCGCGAGGTCATCGCCCTCGCCGCGGCGCTACCCCGCGCCTCGGTCGCCAGCGTGCTGGTCGGCATCGCCACCATCGCGCTGGTCCGCCTGCTGCACCGCTTCGCCCCCCGGCTGCCCGGGGCGCTCATCGCGCTGACGATCGTGGGCGGGGTCGTCGCCTGGCTGGAACCGGACGGTGTGGCCGTGCTCGGCCCGATCGCCTCCGGCCTGCCACCGTTGACCCTCCCCGTCCTTGCCCTGGACGCATGGCTCGCGCTCCTGCCGGTGGCACTGGCCATCGCCGTCCTGACCGTCGCGGAGGGCGTGCTGATCTCCGAGGGGGCCGCGCAACGCCACGGTGAGCGCCTGGAACCCAACGGCGAGGTGTTCGCCTACGGACTCGCGAACGCCGCGGCGGCCTTCACCGGTGGCATGCCCATAGGTGCGAGCGCATCACGAACCGCGGCCCTGGAGGACAGCGGCGCCCAGACCCAGGTCCCGATGGTCGTGGCCGCGGTCACGGCGGCGGTAGTAGCGGTGGCGTTCACGGGCGTGATCGCGGCGATCCCCATGGCGGCGCTCGGCGGGATCGTCGCCAACGCCGTCATCGGATTGGTGAACGTGCCGGCCTTCCGCCACTTCGCCCGCGTTCGTCGTAGCGAGTTCCTCATCGCCCTCGGCTGCGCCGTCGGTGTCTTGGTCCTCGGACCGCTGCCCGGACTGGCGGTGGCCGCGATCGCCTCCTCCATCGACGTCGTCCGTCGCGCCGCCGAGCTCCCCTGGGCGAACCTCGAGGCTGCTGCAGCTCCCGCGAGCACTGGCCGCTTCGCCCAGACCGACCCTACGGGCGGGCACCCCTCGCCCGGCCCCGACGGGCTGCGTGTGCTCCGCCCGGAGGGACCGCTGTTCTTCGCCAACGCCGCCACGGTGCGCGACATCCTCGGCGGCATCGCCCAGGATCCTCAAGTGCGCTGGCTGGTGTTGGACCTCGAAGCCGTCAACGACATCGACCCGACGGCGGCCGAGGCGCTGGCTGACGGGATCGAGCGGTTGCGTGCGACAGGCACCGTGGTCGCCCTCAGCCGGGTCAGGCAACCCATCGCACTGCTGCTGGGGCGCTACGGACTCACCGAGGTCCTCGGCCCGGACCGGATCTTCAGCACCAACCGCGCCGCGGCTGCGGCCTACCACGACTCCGTCGCATCCAGACCCGAACCCGGGGAAGCACCCTAGGAAGCCCTCGGCGACCGCAGACTGCGGCGGGCCATCGGTGGGATCCTGCCCACCGCGCTCGGGGTCGCGCTCAGCCCCGTCCCCATCGTCGGGATCATCCCGATGCTAAGCTCCGATCTGACTCCGCGCGCACGAGGTCGTCGCCACTCACCTCGGGGTGTTCCATCGGAGGCCACTGGGTCGTGGTCATCAGCACGGTGGTGCTGGTCAGCGACGCGCCGGACCTCCAGCCCGGCGAGGCCGAGGATGGAGCGGTGTGCCAGCATCCCGGCGAGTGCCTCCGGATCGCGTGGGGCGCCCACCAGGACGGTCCCAGCACGGTCGGCTTGCAGGCAGCGGAGGGGGTCGAGCAGCCCCAGAGCACCTCCTCGGACCGGTCCTCGGCGAGGCGGCAGGTGCTGACCGCCCGTGGCTGCGCCGTGGCCCCCATCACGTGCCAACGGCCTGGCGGTCAACGCGTGCATCCAAGTCCTCGGCCCTGACTGCGGGTAGCGGCCTCTCCATCGTCGGGACCGCCCGCAGCGGGGCATCACCCCCGGTGCACGAGCGCAACGGAACGGACCGAGGTGATCCTTCGGCGGCTTCCCTGTACAAATCCGGCTCTTCGGATTCCAGCGGGGTCATGGGGTGACGGTGGGGAGCAGGGTCCAGTCGGGCTTGCCGGCGTAGAGCAGGACGCGGATGCGCCAGTTCCGGAAGTTGGTCATCCCGAGATCGGTTAACCGGCCCTGGTGGTCAGCTTCCTTGGATGGGGGGAGCTGGGGGCGGAGACTGATCTGGAGTTGAGCGAGCGGCGGGCTGATGTCTGTGCGGGTGGTGTTCGACGGTGGGGTTCACGTCCTTGAGGGTCCGGGGGCGGAGGTTGGGGTCGCGAACCGGTTCTTGGCGCATCTCACGGTGCGGGGTTTCGCGCCCGCGACGCGTCGGGCGTACGCCTACGACCTTCTGAACTTCCTGCGGTTCCTCGATGAGGCCGGGTTGGGGTTGGTCGAGGTCGTCCCGACCGATCTGTTCGACTATCTGGAGTGGCAGGGGCATCGGCCATCGACGGTCGGCCGCAAGGTCGTGCGGCTGGCTGAGGGGCGCGGGGTCGCGGCCTCGACGATGAACCGTCGGATCGCTGCGGTGAGGGGCTTGTTCGAGTACGCGGTGCTGGCGGAGGTGGTGGAGCGCAATCCCGTCCCAGCGGCGCGGCGGACGACCAGCCCTCGGGGCCGTCGTCGGGGGCTGCTGGCGCACGTGAGTTCGCGGCCTCGCACGGGTGGACGGCTGGTGCGTCAGCCTCGGCGGCTGCCTGAGGCGCTCGCCGCCGAGGAGGTGTCGGTCTTCCTTGCGGATCTTCGGACCTGCCGGGACCGGGCGATCGTGCTGTTGATGCTGCTCGGGGGGCTTCGTTCCGCGGAGGTGCGAAGCCTGCGACTGGCGGATGTCGATCAGGGTCGTCGCCGCGTGAAGGTTGTCGGCAAGGGCGGCAAGGAGCGCGTCGTCCCGGTTGACGGGGCGTTCTTCACCGAGTTGGCGGCCTATCTGGCCCGGGAACGGCCACCGGGGTTGTCGACCCCGGAGTGTTTCGTGGTGCTGCGGGGTCCGACCGCGGGGCAGGCGATGACCGAGGCGGGGATGCGCAAGATCTTTCGCAGCCACCGGGCTTCCTCGGGGGCGGCGCGTGTTCGGCCGCATCGGCTGCGTCACACCTACGGCACCGAACTCGCTGCGGCCGGGATGGACCTGCTGGTTCTACGAGAGCTGATGGGGCACGCGAGCCCCGAGACCACCGCCGCCTACGTCCATCTGTCGATCGAGACGCTGTCCGCTGAGTACGCCCGAGCCCGGGAGGGCCGCCCATGACCACGACGAGGCACCTGACGCAGTCAGCAGTCGAGGACGAGGTCACGTCCGGTGTCTACGATGGCTATTTCGCGTTCGTGGCCACCCTGCCCTGCGCTGATCAGGGCAAACGTCTGCGTCGCCGCAACGCGCGCGTCTTCTTGGCCGCCCATCCCGATCTCGATGCCTGGATGCGACGGCCGACCCCGCAACGTCTGGTCGATGTGCGACGCACCGATGCGTGGCCGCTGCTGTCCTGGTGCTTCGTGGAGGGCCGGCTGCGCGCCGATGTGGATCTGCTGGCGGCGAAGGGCTTCGGGCACCACTTCGTAGCGTGGGCTCGCGCCCATCCCGACGAGGTTGCACGCGCGAGGCAGGTCGCCGCCGACCTGGGGTGGGGTGAGGCCTGGACCCATCGGGTCTGTGAGGTCACCCTCGCGCTGATCTGTCTGACCCAGGCAGTTGGCATGGATCAGCTCTCGGAGGAGGTCTTCGCCCGGTTCGAGACCGAGCTGCTCGAAGCGCCGAGCGTGGCGGCGCACGCCCGGATGGTGCACCGCAATCACCTCTACGGCGTCCGGCAGATCGCCTACCAGCTCGGCCTGATCGATCAGGTCCCGCTGCAGGCCTACCAGCGTCAGATCACCAATACCGACCGGGCCGCCGACATCCCCCAGCAACACCTGCGTGAACTCGTCGTGCGCTACCTGGACGTGATCGCAACCACGCTGCGCCCCACGACCGTCGACGGCCGTTGCGACAGTCTGACCACCTTCGCGCTGTGGCTGGCCGACACCCACCCCGAGATCGACCGGATCGGCCAGCTGCGCCGCGACCATCTCGAGGACTTCCTGGTGTTCAACCGAACCCGGCCGTCACGGTCGCGGGCGCAGCGAGGAACACCGATCTCCGCGGCCCACGCCGCCCACAACCTGTCCGATCTGAAGATGTTCTTCGACGACCTCACCCTGTGGGGCTGGGCCGATGCCCCCGACCGGCTGCTCGTCCACCGCACCGACATCGCCCGCCGAGCACACCACCTCCCACGTGCGCTCGCCCCCGATGTCGACCGGGCGCTGATGGCCGCGGTCGCCGAACTCGACGACCTCTTCGCCCGCTGTGCCATCACCGTCCTGCGTAACACCGGCCTGCGCCTGGGCGAGCTGCGAGACCTCGAGCTCGACTGCCTCTGGGACATCCCCAGCCACGGGACCTGGCTCAAGGTCCCGCTCGGCAAGCTCGCCACCGAGCGGCTCGTCCCCGTCGATGACACCACCCTGGCTGCCATCGACGACTGGATGTCCCAACGCGGGCGGCAACGCTCACTGCCCCACCCCCGCGACGGACGCCCGGCCGACTTCCTCTTCGTCGCGGCCGGACGACGACTGTGCGACCGCCGGATCCGCCAAGGACTGCGCGATGCGGCTGCTGCCGCGCGGCTGACCGCCACCGACGGCAGCCCGCTGGCCCCCTACCCGCATCAGCTGCGACACACCTACGCGACCAGCCTCGTCAACGCCGGCATGTCGCTACAGGCGTTGATGGCCCTGCTTGGCCACGTCTCTTCGGAGATGACCCTTCGCTATGCCGTGCTCGCCGACGACACCGTCCGCGCCGCCTACGACGACGCGATCGCCAACATCCGCGGCACCCACACCGCGACCACCGCCCCGACCCCGCTGCCGCCACCCGACCGGGCGGCCTGGCTCCAGGCCGACATGCTCAAGACTCGGCTCGCCAACGGCTTCTGCTCCCGGCACCTCGCCGCCGAGCCCTGCACCTACGCCAACATCTGCGAACTCTGCGACAACTTCACCACCACCCCCGACTTCCTTCCCGTGCTCCGCGCCCAGCGAGCCGATGTCATCGCCCTACGCGACGACGCAACCGGGCGCGGCTGGGCCGCCGAGACCGGCCGGCACGAACGCGTCATCTGTGCCCTCGACCGACACATCGGTCGGCTAGAGACAGCCCGAGCCAGCCGAGTCTCTTGACCCACCCGCGAGGGCCGGTTAAA
>SKTN01000067.1 GCA_007117945.1 Nitriliruptoraceae bacterium
CTGGGAACGCTCCCATACTGCGTCATCAGGTGTGCTCGGGTCAACCGTGCGTATGGGTCCTGTGCTGACAGCGCACGTTGTGCCGGCAGTCCCGGAACCCATGCTGCTTCGTCGTCATCGCGCGAGAGGACACCGCCGGCAGCTCGGGTTCGTCGGCGCCGGAGCACAACCCGCCGTTCCGCAGCCCGACGGCAGCGCGGCGACCTCCACGTCCGTCAACCACCCCCGTGCGATGCCATGGTCGATGGCGGCACGCACCGCCCCGCGGTCCGCGTCGAGTTGCCGGGCGAGGACATCGAGGTCCAGGCCACCGCCCTCGGCCGCGGCGACCGCCTCACGCAACGCGAGCAGCATCCGCGCTCACCCCCCGGCCAGCAGCGGTGCCAGGAGCCGGCCCACCTGGAAGACCACCGTGGCCGCGAGCCATGCCACGCTCAGGCTCAGCGCCACCGACAGCAACGCCCAGCGCGCCCCGAGCTCCTGCTTGAGCGCCCCGACGGTGGCGAAACACGGGACGTACAGCAGGACGAACACCATCAGGGCGAGGGCCGCCACCGTGGCGTGCCCGCCGCTGGAGGCCGCGAGCTCCGAGCGGAGCGGAGCCGCGAGACCCGTGGTGTCCTCGTCCTCCTCACCACGCAGCTCGATCCCGACCATCGCCGGGAGGGCCAGAGTCGCGTCACGGGTCGCTTCCAGGAACCCGGCGCCGACCTCAACGAGATCCTCGCGCAGCGTGGGCTCCTCCTCGGGCTCCTCTGGCACCTCGACGTCGAAGACCTGCCAGAAGGCCGCGACCATGACCTCCTTGGCCACGAGTCCGGTCAGCAGCGTGCCCGTCACCTCCCAGCTGCCGAGCCCCGCCGGCTCCAGGGTCGGTGCGAGCACCCGGGAGGTCGCCGCGAAGGCGCTGTCGTCGAGCTCGGTGTCGGTGAAGGACCCGTCGCCGCCCACGGGGATCGCGAGCAGGAGCCAGATGCCGACCGCCCCCGCAAGGATCACCGGTCCCGCCTCCTTGACGAAGGCGCCGACGCGCTGGGTGACGTAGCTGCCCAGCACACGGGCGCCAGGGCGGCGGTAGGGGGGCAGCTCGAGGATGAAAGAGCTGCTGCGCTCGGCGCGCAGCAGCACGCGGTCCAGGACCGCTCCCAGCGCGAGGACCGTGGCGATGCTCAGCAGGTACATCGCGAACACGACGGTGCCCGAGGCCCGGGTGAAGAACACCGTGGCCAGCAGGACGTACACGGGCAGGCGGGCCGCACAGGACACGAAGGGCAGCAGCAGCCCGGTGAGGACCCGGTCCCGACGGCGCTCCAGGACCCGGGTGGCGTACACGCCGGGCACGTTGCACCCGAACCCGAGCAGCAGGGGCAGGAAGCTCTTCCCCGACAGCCCGATCGGTGCCATCACCCGGTCCATCAGGAAGGCCGCCCGGGCCATGTACCCGGAGTCCTCGAGCACGCCGAGGGCGAGATACAGCATCCCGAGGACGGGCAGGAACACCAGCACGGCACCGATGCCGGCCAGCAGACCGTCGATCAGCGCCCCCTCGACCCAGTTCCCGCCGAGGCCGACCGCCGCGAGCAGGCGTGCGCCCATCCGAGCCAACGGACCCTCGGTCAGCTCCTCGATCCAGCCGATGAAGGGGTCAGCCACCTCGACCACCAGGGTGAACGTCAGCCACATGAGCGCGAGGAAGATCGGCACCCCCAGCCAGGGGTGGGTCAGGACGTCGTCCAGCCGGTCGGTGCGCGAGCGCGGCGCCGTCTCGCGTGTCACCGCGGCCTCGGCGACCTCGTGGGCCCAGGTGTAGCGCCGATCCGCGATCACCAGCGCAGCGGGCACCCCCGTCGCCTCCCGGATGCGGGCACCTGCATCAGCCGCCTGGCTGAGCACCTGGCGGCCACCCGGCGCGTCGGCGACCAGCGCCGTGGTGACCGGCTCCTCCTCGAGCAGGCGCAGCGCCACCCAGCGGGCGTCGACGCGAGCCTCGAGGTGCAGCGCCGCGACCGCAGGCAGGAGCTGGTCGACCGCTGCCTCGACCTCGCTGCCGTAGCTGATGGGCAGGGTCGGGGTACCTGGGCTGGCGCTCACCGTGCATCCCCTGCCGTCTGGTGCCCGGTCCAGGCCGCAGCGGTCAGGATCGCGGTGCGTAGCTCGTCGAGACCGGCACCGCTGCGGGCGACGGTGCGCACGACCGGCGCTCGCAGGGCCCGGGAGAGCGCCTCATCGTCGATCACGAAGCCGTCACGGTCCGCGGCGTCCGCCATGTTGCACACCACCACCATCGGCCGGCCGAGCTCGGCCACCTGGGCGGCGAGATAGAGGTTGCGTTCCAGGTTCGTGCTGTCGAGGACGACGACCACCGCGGTGAGGTCAGGATCGATCAGCGCCTCCGCCGCGACCCGCTCCTCGGGCGAGAGCCCCGCGAGGCTGTAGGTCCCCGGCAGGTCGATGAGCTCCACCTCGACGTCGCCGATGCGGCAGGTCCCGGCGTGGCGCTCGACGGTCTTTCCGGGCCAGTTGGCCACGTGCTGGTGCGAGCCTGTCAGCTGGTTGAACAGGCTGGACTTGCCGACGTTGGGGTTGCCGGCGAGCGCCACCCTCCGCCGGGGCTCGGGTGCGGTGGCGGAAGGTTCGCGATGATCAGACATCGACCGCACCCCGCTGCTGCGGTGCGCGCGACCCGTCGCTGGCCAGCACCTCGCCGTCGGGAGCCGACTCGGGGCCCTCGCCCCTCTCGGCGACCACGATCCGCGCCGCCTGGTCGCGCCGCAGGGCCAGGAGGCCGCCCCCCGGCAGCCGAAGGGCCAGCGGACCCCTGAAGGGCGCGCGGCGAAGGACCTCCACCGCTGCGCCGTGCCGCACCCCCAGCTCGGTGAGCCGGTGCCGCTCCATGGCCGGCATGGACAGCGTGGAGACGGTGACCGGTACGCGGAGCGGGACCTGGTCGAGGGTCATCGAGGACCTCGTTTCGGGAGCTGGCAGCCCAGCGGCCACCTGAGGTGAGGGTGACCTTCCTTAGGGAGGCCTCACAGGGACCAAGTACCCGTCAGCCCGACCGATGGCCAGGGCCGTCACCCCGGATCCACGGGCAGGCGGGCCTTCCGGCCCCTGCGGTGCGTGGATCTGGCGACCCAGCCGGCACTGCCCCGTCACGGCCGCGGGGTGAAGTCGACGGGTGGATCCGGCTTCGTGAGGTCGATCCGGGTCGAGACGATCGCCCTGCCCTCGTCCGTCCAGCGACCACCCTGCTCGTGGACGTGCCACGCCGTGCACACCAGGCTCGTCGCCAGCTGCCGCTCGGCCTGCAGCGCGTCCTTGACGGGCTGGGTCGCGTCGGCCGGGACCTGCGAGCCCCGACCGCCGTACAACGCGGTCACCTCGTAGTGCACGACCGGCACCGAGGCCGCGTCGATGTCCTGGCCCCGGGCCAGCACCGCGTCCTTGACCTTGCGTTCGACCCGGTCACGGTGCTGGGCGTTGGCGGACGGGGAGATCGGGGTCAGGTTCCGCGGATCGCTCCCGGAGCCGTGGAGGTCGGCGTTGAGCAGGTGCCCCTGGACCCAGAAGGGGCCAGCCCCCCGGGGCCGGTGACGCAGGACGTCCCACAGCGGGTTGTCGTTGTCGACGGTGCTGCCCCCGGGTCCGATCGTGGTCAGGGGTGCGGCGACCATCTGCTCGCCGACGGTCGTGTTCCCACCCGCCGTGGCGATCGTCCGCGTCTTCGGGAACCTGATGTCGGAGTCCGGGACCCACCAGGGCTGGTCGATCGCGCTCACCTCGTCGCGCAGGGGACCGGGAACGACGATGCCGTCGGGGTCGACGCTGAGCCGGTCGAGGTGCGTCTTGCCGGCCTGCACCCGGATCACCCAGCGCCCCTGCCGCTGGAACGGGCCGACGTAGCCCAGCTCCGCCAGCTGCCTCGGCAGCTCCGGGTTGTCCTCCACCTGCTGACCGAGGACCCCGTCGAGTTGCGGTGGACCGGGGACGGTGGTGCCCCGGCTCGCCGTCCACCGGTAGGACCACCGGTCGCCGTCGTCGACGAGCTCCAGGGAGGTGAACACCGGGTGCAGTGCCAGGACCGACCGGATCACCGCCTCCGCATCCTCCCGGGAGAGCCGGCCCCGCTGGAGGTAGGGCTCCGCCGTCGGGCCGAGCGCGGCCAGCCCCTCTGCGACCGCCGCATCGTGCGCGGGGTCGCCGGTGGCACCGACCTCCTCGGCCTCCGGCCCGAACCCCAGCGCCGCCAGCGCCTGGGCGAGCAGCCGCTCGGCCTGACCGAGGAGCCAGTCCAGTGCCTCGTCCACCGTGCCACGCAGGCCCGCGACGATCTCCTCGAGGCGGTGGCCGACGTTGCCGAGCCCGACCTGGTTCGCGAGGAAGCCGATGGCCACCGGCACCGAAGCGATCAGCCCTGCCTCCAGGCGTGCGGCACCCGGATCGATGTCGCCGCGGGCCACGGCCGCGACCGTGCCGACCCACCGCTCCACGATCTCGAGCAGGTCACGGACGTACTCGACGGCCGACTGGATCGCGGCGAAGGCGGTCACGAAGCTGTTGACCACGGCCATGCCCCCGGAGGGGTCCAGCATCGTGAGCAGCCGGGCCACGACCCGCTCGACGATCGTGCGCATCACCCAGTCCCGTGCCTGCTCGATGATCGCCTCCCACAGGCCGCTGAGCTGGTCACGCACGTACGTCCAGATGGCCGGCAGCCCACCCTCCTGGATGTCGCGGACGAAACCCCAGAGGCCGGTGAGCCGGTCCGCGACACCACGCAGCTGATCGACGCGTTCCTGGCCGATGCGCTCGGCGAGCTTCTCCCACAACCGGTCGACGGTGAGCCCGAGTACCTCCATGACGAGCTCGAGCCCCGAGGCCAGGGTGAGCTCGGCGGGAGGTTCGATGCCGGCCGACCGCAGCCCCCGGAACAGCCAGTCCGTGAGCCCTGACAGCAGGTGGTCGAAGATGTCATCGAAGAACCGGCTGAAGCCCTCCTTGAAGGCGGCGAGCAGGTTGACCACGAACGCCACGGGGTCGCGCTTGATGTCCTCGTAGGCGGCGACCGTCTGGTCGATGATCGAGCCGAGGATCCGGGCGGGGAGGTCCATCAGCTGCAGGATCAGGCTGATGACCTCGGTGAGCACGACCCGGATGAAGGCGAAGATGCGGGCCAGCGGTGCACCGAAGGCCTCCACGATCCGCTGGAACGCGCCGATCGGATCGATCAGATCGTCGATGGACAGGCTGTCCCAGATCCCCCGGAACACCCCCGTGATCAGCTCCCAGGAGATGCCGAGGTCGACCAGCGCGCCCTCGATCGTGGCAGCTGCCCGTCCGATCACCCCCGACTCGGAGAGCTGCTCGTAGGCCGCCTCCCCGCCGGGCAGCAGCGTGATGAACCCACGGATCAGGTTCTCGGCCGTCCGGGGCACCGCTTCGTCGGTGAAGGGGTTGCGTTCGAGCAGCACCGTCAGCAGGTGGAAGCCCGGCGCTTCGTGCGCGTGCTCGCTCAGCCAGTTACGCAGGGACAGCTTGATCAGCTCGAGGACCTGGCTCGCCACCTCCCAGGCGACGTCGAACAGCCCCTGGAGCAACGCCACGCTGCGGGTGGCCAGGCTGGCGAGGTGCTCGGGCAGCTGCGGCAGGTTGACGGGCTGGACCGCCTCCCAGGTCGCGGTGAACACGGCACCGAGCTCACCCAGCAGCCCGTGGAAGGTGCCCAACTGCTCGTCGAGCCAGGCGGCGGTCTCAGCCAGGGTCCCGCGCTCGCGCATCTGCTCGAGCTCCTGCTCCCGGCCGATCAGCACGAGGAAGTCCTCGAGGATCTCCACCGTGGTGGCCTCGACCGGCTCGTCGCGCAGGGGGTCGTGGCCGAGCACCTTCTTGATCAGCGCCCAGGCTGGTTCCTCGGAGAGCAACCCGTCCGCGAGGTCGACGGCCGCCTCCCGGATCAGGGTCAGCAGCGCGTCGACCATCGAGGTGGCGAACCCGGTGACGTCGGCGAGCAGCCGCCCGAACCGCCGGCGCAGGATGGCGAGGTTGTGGGCGAAGGGGTCGAGACGCAGGAAGTCCATCTCGTCCCACGCGTCGCCGAGCAGCCGTTCGAGCCGACCCAGGCTGAGATCGAACCGGGCGAGCTGGGCCTCGACGAAGGCCACGGCGTCACGGACCACCCCGAGCTCGACCAGCTTGTCGAAGAGCAGCGTCCCGAAGGGCACCAGGCCGAGCAGACCACCGACGAGGTTCTCGGCCGTGCGCGGGACCCGGTCACCGGTCAGCGGCTCCACCCCGACGACCACGGTGAACAGCGAGTAGCCGGGGATGTGACGGGCGTAGCTGGCCAGCCCGACGCGCAGCGCTCGGGGGAGTCGCTGGAGCTGTGGATCGCGCGGCCCGAACCGGTCGTAGCCACCGGCAGCAGCACCCTGCTGGACGACGTGGGTCGCCTCGTGGGCGAGCAGGCCGCGGTCGTGTGCGGACTCCCCTGCCCCGAGCGCGATGTGGTTGCCGAGGGTGAAGGCCCGGGCGCCCACCGCTGCGGCCGCGGTCGCCGCGGCCGGGCCGGTGTGCAGCTCGACCCCACCGAGCGGGACGCCGAGCCGTGGCTCGATCCGCTCCCGCAGCAGGGGCGGCAGCGGTCGGGAGGGACCGAGCCCGGCGAGCCGGGCGGCGTGGGCGGGGCCGTCGCGCACATCGGTGGGACCGTTGCTGCCGGGAGCCGCGGCACGCTGGAGCTCGTCCTCCCCCACCGCCACACGTTGCAGCTCCTCCTCACCGACCGCGACCCGCTGGACCGGCCGGCCCGTGGCCACGGCGTGGACCGGCCCGGCGTCCTGCCCGGCGACGACGCGACGTGCCACCTCGACGGCCTCGTGTTCGAAGCGGTCGCCGCCACCGCTGCGATCGTCGAGTCGCTGGGGCATCGTCA
>SKTN01000355.1 GCA_007117945.1 Nitriliruptoraceae bacterium
AGGGGGTAGTGGCCGGGACCGGACTTGAGCAGCTCCAACGTGGAGCCGTTGACCACGTAGAGCACGTCGTCGTTGACGATCCGCTCGCCGTCCCGCTCGAACCACATCGCGGCGAAGGCCTCGCCGAGCGCGAGCTCCTCCGCATCCTCGTCGGGTTCCGGGTCATCGGCCTGCTCGCCGTCCACGCCGGCGTCGGGCACCGTCAGCGTCCAGCTCTGCTCGAGATCGCGCTGGGCACGTTGGGTCTCGAAGCCCGTGAACCACAGGAGGTAGATCACGTAGAGCAGCACCACGGCCCCGCTGACCACCAGGGTCCAGCCGAGCCCCCGGACCACCCGAGCTCCCACGTCGACCTCCACGGCCGTGCGCACCTGCCGTCGCACCGCCACTGAGCGTAACCACCCCAGGCTTCCTCCGCCGCCCGGGTCCCCCCGGGATCGTGCCGACCCTCCACCCGGTCGCAGCACCGGCCGTCCGGTCTCCGAGGGGCCCACCGCGGTAGGCTGCGGGATCCGGACGCTTCGCCGAGGATCGCACATGCCGAAGAGCAAGCACCGCCGTCACGGCCGCAGCCGTCCGCGTGCACACCAGACCCACGCACCCGAGCGCAAGCCCGACCCGTCACCGGCGTGGGTACCGACCACCGGCGGACTGCTGCTGGTGCTCGGTGTCGCGGTCATCCTCCTGGGCTACCTGCCGGCGGTCCAGTCGGTGACCACGACCTGGGTGTGGCCCGGTGGGAACTGGGGTCTGCTCCTCGGGTTCGCCCTGCTCAGCGTGGGTTTCGCCATCCTCACCCGCTGGCGTTGACGCGCGGCGCCTGCCCGCCAAACGCGCATCTTCGCGGCCTCAGTGCGCGTTCAGCGCGCTTATTCGGTCCACAACTGTGGAAAACCTCCCATGGCTCCACCGTTCTCCACAAGGTTGCTCCACAGGGCTGTGGGCGATGCACGCACGCCTAGTTGCGGATCTCGGTGCGTTCGTGCATCCGCTGTCCACAGTGGCTCGGCGCCCGTGAGGTCCCCCGCACCAGCAGCAGGACCTCGGTCCCGCACTCCTCGCACCAGAACAGGGTGCGCTCGTCAGCACCGACGGGTGCCGCCTCCCCCGCCCCGGTCTCGAGGTGCTTGGCATCGGTCACCAGGACCCTGAGGCTGGCGATCGACCACCTGAGCAGGGCGAAGGCGAGCAGGGGGGCCAGGACCCACTGCCAGCCGACGTTGATCCCGATGACCACGGCGATCGCGATGGCCGGGATCAGGAGCAGGATCACCATCCACCTCGTCGCCGGCCGCCGTCTGGTCGCCAGCAGGGTGCCACGTCGCTCACAGACCGTCACCACCGACGAGCGCTGTACACCCACCTCGGCGGGGATCGCCCACGCGTGCGCCGTCGGTCGCCACCGCGTGGACACCCCCGAAGTACAGGTCCGTGCGCTGCCAGACGTTGACGGGCCAGGTGACGGACAGTTCCGCCAGCGCCTCGGCATCGAAGCCCGGCTCGACCTGCAGCAGGCTGCCGTCCCAGTGCACCCGTGGGGCGAGGACGGCGCTGCGCAGGTCGCGGTGATCGTCCAACAGGGCGACGAGCACCTGGGTGAGGGCGCTGCGGATCCGCTCACTGCCGCCCGAGCCCAGCGCGACGGCGGGTGCGCCCGGTGCGAGCACCATCGTCGGCGCCATCATCGAGCCCACCCTGACCCCCGGGGGCGCGCGGTGGAACCCCCCGGGGTGCAGGTCCGCCTCGCCCATGATGTTGTTGGCCAGCACCCCGGTCCCGGCCAGGGCGATGCCGCTGCCGCTGCCGTTCGAGGTGGTCATCGCCGCCAGGTTGCCGTCGCGGTCCACCACGCTGATGTGGGTGGTGCCCCTGGCCGCACGGGGCCGACCCCCACCGACGGCCCCCGGGTCCCCGGCTCCCCCGCGCCGGTGGCCGTCGGTGACCTCGGCGAGCACCCGGGCGAGCCGTGCCAGGCGCCGTGCGCTGCCCGGGGGTCCCCCGAGCCCTCCCTGCGCGAGGCGTGCGAGGGCACGCGTGATCAGGGCGCCCCCGTAGGACGGTGGCGGGTTGGTCAGCACCTGCGCGCCGGCGTGGTGGGAGACCAGGGGCCGGCGCTCCACGACCTGGTAGTCCGCCAGATCCTCCCGGGTGAGCATCCCGCCGGCGGCCTGGTTCTGCTCGACGATCGCCGACGCCAGCTCCGGGTCGTGGAACCCGGTCACCTCCCCCGCACCGACCGCCGCCAGGAACCCCGCGAGCTGCGGGTTGCCCACACGGTCGTCGTCAGCGAAGGGACGGGTTCCCGGCACGAACAGCTCCCGCGCCTCCGGGGTGAGGGAGAAGATCGGCTCGAGGAGACGCACCACGGCCGCCTGCCCGGCACCGAGCACCACCCCCGCGGCCGCCAGCCGCTGGGCGGGGGCCACCACCTCGGCCAGGGGGAGGCGTCCGAAGCGGCGGTGCGCGTGGAGGTAGCCGGCGAGGCAACCCGGGACGGCGATGGAGGCCGGACCGACGTGGAACACCTGCTCCGCCCCGCCGAAGACCACCGTGGTCGGGGTCAGACGGGGCGCCTCGGCCAGGTCCATCCCGCGGCCCGGGGTGTCGACGAAGAAGTCGAGCACCACGGCGTCGCCGGTCACGGGTCGCGCCAGCAGGAACCCGCCCCCACCCAGGCTGGACAGGCAGGGCTCCGCCACGGCCGCGGCGAACCCGGCGGCGATCGTGGCATCGAAGGCGTTGCCGCCGGCCTCCAGCACCTCCACGGCCGCGGCGACGGTCTCCGGATGGCCGGCGGCGACCACGGCACGCGAGGGCACCGACCCGGCGGCGGGGCCATGACCTGGAGCCGGGGACTCAGCGTGCACGGCGGTACCAGGCCACGGTGCGTTCCAGCCCCTCGGCGAGGCCGGTTCCGGCGTGCCATCCCAGCAACCGTTCGGCCAGACCCGTGTCGGGACAGCGCACCTGCGGGTCGTCCACGGGGCGTTCCACGTGCACGATGCCCGGGTGGCTGCCCACGGCATCCATGACCGCCTCGGCAACGGCGTTGACGGTGAACTCGTGGCTGCTGCCGAGGTTGATGGGCCCGCGGACGTCGCGCTCGAGCACCGCGAGCATGCCCGCGACCAGGTCGTCCACGTAGCACAGGGAACGGGTCTGCTCGCCGTCGCCGTGGACCGTCAGGGGCTCGCCGGCCAGCGCCTGCCGGATGAAGTTCGGCACGGCGCGGCCGTCGGCCATGCGCATCCGCGGTCCGTAGGTGTTGAAGATGCGCACCACGTGGACCGGGACCCCGTGGGTGCGGTGGTAGGCGAAGGTCAGGGCCTCGGCGAAGCGCTTCGCCTCGTCGTAGACCCCGCGGGGGCCGATCGGGTCGACGTTTCCCCGGTAGGTCTCGGGCTGGGGGTGGACCTCCGGGTCGCCGTACACCTCCGAGGTCGAGAACAGCAGGAAGCCAGCCCGGTTGTCCTTGGCCAGCCCGAGGGCGTTGTGGGTGCCCAGGGAGCCGACCTTGAGGGTCTGGATCGGCAGCTGCAGGTAGTCCACGGGAGAGGCGGGTGAGGCCGCGTGGAGCACCAGGTCGAGGGGACCCGGTACCTCGATGTGGCAGGTGACGTCGTGCTCGATCAGCTCGAAGCGCGGTTCCGAGGCGAGGTGAGCGAGGTTGTCGAGACTGCCCGTCACCAGGTTGTCGACACCCACCACCTCGGCACCGGCCGCGAGGAGGGCGTCGGTGAGGTGCGAGCCGAGGAAGCCGGCGGCACCGGTGACGACCACGCGTGCGCCCGCGAACCGCTCCGTGGCCACGGCAGCACCCTCCCCACGGGTCCGGTTCCCGTCCTGCCCAGCCTACGGCGTCCTCACCGCGGATCAGCGCCCCCGGGAGGTGGCGGGTGGGATACCGCGCTGGCCGGTGCGTGGTCAGGGGTGCCCACCGTGGCCTACCCTGCGGTCCGCGCGCCCGACCGCCGGGTGTCGCGGGCCCGTAGCTCAGCCCGGCAGAGCGCTGCCCTTGCATGGCAGAAGTCGTCGGTTCGAATCCGATCGGGTCCACCGCACCGCCACTACGTCGACCGGTACCGGTGCTGCACTCCTGCTGGAGGACGACCCCGGATGCAGACCCGCACGATCGGCTCCCTGGAGGTCTCCGTCGTCGGCCTCGGCTGCAACAACCTCGGCAGCCGCCTCGACGCCGCCGGCACCCAGTCCGTGATCGACGCCGCCCTCGACCACGGCATCACCCTGTTCGACACCGCCGACGTCTACGGCGGGAACGGGGCCTCCGAGGAGCTCCTCGGCCGGGCGCTCGGTCCGCACCGCGACCAGGTCGTGGTCGCCACGAAGTTCGGGATGGAGCTCGACGAACACCGCCGCGGCGCGCATCCCGACCACGTGCGCAGTGCCTGCGAGGCCAGCCTGCGTCGCCTGGGCACCGACCACATCGACCTGTACCAGCTGCACCGCCCCGACCCCGACGTGCCCATCGCGGAGACCCTCGGTGCCCTCGACGAGCTGGTCCGTGCGGGGAAGGTGCGCGAGCTCGGCCACTCCAACCTCAGCGAGGCCCGGGCCGAGGAGGCCGAGGCGGAGGCTGCCCGCACGGGCACGGCCCGGTTCGTGTGCGCCCAGGACCACTGGAGCCTGCTGCAACGCCGCATCGAGGAGGACGTGCTGCGTGCCGTGGAGCGCCACGGCCTCAGCCTCCTGCCCTTCTTCCCCCTGGAGTCGGGCCTGCTCACGGGCAAGTACACCGCCGAGGTGGAGCAGGACCCGACCTGGCGGCTCAACAGCCTGCCGGAGGACCGGCGGGCACGGTGGATCGACGAGCAGCGTCTGGCCACCGCCCGCCAGCTGGAGGCCTTCGCCCGGGATGCCGGCCACAGTCTGCTGGAGCTCGCGATCTCCTGGTTGGCGTGCCAGGCTCCCGTGGCCTCGGTGATCGCCGGCGCGACGCGACCGGCACAGATCGCCGCGAACGTGGCAGCCGCCGGGTGGCAGCTCACCTCCGAGGAGCTCGCCGAGGTGGACCGCATCACCGGCCACTGACCGCCTGGGAGCACCCCGGGTGCCACACCGGGGTTCGCACCGTTGGCACTACCATCCTGCGGTCGTGGTGGGCCGGGTCGTAGCTTCCCGCCCCACCCACCGCACCCGTGACCGCACGCAGGAGCCCACCCGTGACCGCAGACCCCGCGAACTGGTCCTTCGAGACGCGACAGATCCACGCCGGCGCCGTCCCCGACCCCACCACCGGGTCCCGCGCGACGCCGATCTACCAGACCACGTCCTTCGCGCTCGGCAACACCGAGCGGGCGGCGAACCTCTTCGGGTTGGCGGAGCCGGGCAACATCTACACCCGGATCATGAACCCCACGACCGACGTGGTCGAGCAGCGCGTCGCCGCCCTCGAGGGAGGTGTCGCGGCCCTGGCCGTGGCATCGGGCCAGGCAGCGGAGACGCTGGCCATCCTCAACCTCGCCGAGGCCGGCGACCACATCGTCTCCTCCGCCTCGCTCTACGGCGGGACCTACAACCTCTTCGCCTACACCCTGCCCAAGCTCGGCATCGAGGTGTCCTTCGTGGAGGACCCCGACGACCTCGATGCCTGGCGGGCCGCGGCCCGGGAGAACACCAAGGCCTTCTACGGGGAGTCGATCGGCAACCCGAAGATCGACGTGCTGGACATCACCGGTGTGGCTGAGGTGGCCCACGAGCTCGGCCTGCCCCTCATCATCGACAACACCGTGGCCACCCCCTACCTGATCCGGCCCCTGGACCACGGTGCCGACATCGTCGTGCACTCCGCCACCAAGTTCCTGGGCGGCCACGGCACGGTGATCGGCGGGGTGGTCGTCGACGGTGGACGCTTCGACTTCGGCGCCCACGCGCAGCGCTTCCCGGGGCTGACCACCCCCGACCCGTCCTACCACGGGCTGAACTACTGGGAGGCGCTGGGCAACGAGGGAGCGGCCTTCGCGATCAAGCTGCGGGTGCAGCTGTTGCGTGACCTCGGCCCCGCGCTCAGCCCCCACAGCGCCTTCCTGCTGCTCCAGGGCATCGAGACCCTGAGCCTGAGGATGGATCGTCACGTCGCCAACGCCCAGCACCTCGCGGAGTGGCTCGAGGGGCACCAGGACGTGGAACGCGTGTGGTACGCGGGGCTCACCTCCTCGCCCTGGCACGCCAACGCACAGCGCTACGCACCCAAGGGCCCGGGAGCCATCGTCTCCTTCGAGCTGACCGGTGGCGTCGAGGCCGGTCAGCGGTTCGTCGATGGTGTGGAGCTGTTCAGCCACCTCGCCAACATCGGCGACGTGCGCAGCCTGATCATCCACCCGGCATCGACCACCCACTCCCAGCTGACCCCCGAGCAGCAGGTGACCACCGGGGTGACCCCGGGGCTGGTGCGGCTGTCGGTGGGGCTCGAGGGCGTCGACGACCTGACCGCCGACCTGGAGTCCGGCTTCGCCGCGGCGGCGGGCACCGGGTGACGTGACCACACCCCCCGCCACCGGAGCCTGGCGCGACGGCGACCCGATCGGTCGCCGTCGCTTCGCCGTGATCGGGGACCTGCGACCCGAGCTCGGTGGGGAGCTGCCCGAGGTCACCCTCGCCTACGAGACCTGGGGCGCGCTCAGCCCCGAGCGCGACAACGCGGTGCTGGTGCTCCACGCACTGACCGGTGACAGCCACGTCGTGGGCGAGGTGGAGCCCGGCCACCCCACCCCGGGCTGGTGGCAGGGCCTGATCGGTCCGGGGTGTCCCCTGGACACCGACCGGTGGTTCATCGTGGCACCCAACGTGCTGGGCGGGTGCATGGGCTCCACGGGGCCCGCGTCGCTGGCACCCGACGGACGGCCCTGGGCGTCACGCTTCCCCCAGGTCACGATCCGCGACCAGGTCGACGCCGAGGTGGCG
>SKTN01000290.1 GCA_007117945.1 Nitriliruptoraceae bacterium
AGCCGTGGGCCCGATGCACACCGAGGGGCGCTACGAGGACCGCGGCGGCCCCCTCGACGTGCTCAAGCGCTACGTGCTGGTCACCAAGCCCCGGATCATCGAGCTGCTGCTGGTGACCACGGTGCCGGCCATGGTCGTCGCCGAGCAGGGCTGGCCGTCGACGTGGTTGGTGCTGGCGACCCTGATCGGTGGGACGCTGTCGGCCGCCAGCGCCAACGCCCTGAACAACCACCTCGACCGCGACATCGACCGCCGCATGCGCCGGACCTCCGCGCGTCCCACGGCCGCCGATGAGATCGCCCCCCAGGGCGCGCTGATCCTCGGTCTGGTGCTCGGGGTCCTCGGGTTCGTGTGGCTGACGGTGCTGGTGAACCTGGTGGCAGCGGCCCTGGCCACGGGCGCGATCCTGTTCTACATCTTCGTCTACACCCTGGGCCTCAAGCGCCGCAGCTCCCAGGGCGTGGTCATCGGCGGCATCGCCGGCTGTGTCCCGGTGCTGACCGGGTGGGCCGCGGTCAGCGGCGGCTCCCTGAGCGACCCGCGTCCGTGGCTGCTGTTCGCCATCATGCTGTGGTGGCAGCCACCGCACTTCTGGGCGCTGGCGATGAAGTACCGCGAGGACTACGCGGCGGCCGGCCTCCCAATGCTGCCCGTGACCCACGGCAACGAGGAGGCCACCCGCCAGATCCTGTTCTACAGCTACCTGCTGCTGTCGATCGTGCTGCTGTACATCGCCGGGGCCCAGGCGGGATGGCTGTTCATCGTGCCGGCGCTGCTGCTCACGGGGATATGGCTGCTGCTCGCCCATGAGCTGCGCCGCGCCGTGGACGTGCGCACGGCCATGCGGCTGTTCGGCTTCTCCACGGTGTGGCTGGCCCTGGTGTTCGTCGCCGCGGCCGTCGACGCGGTGTTCTGACCCGGCTCTGGCGGAGGGCGCACCCCGATCCGGGGGCGCGGTGCGGTCCGCGGGGAGGTGCTGTCCGGCCCCGGGGGAGCGGCGCTCTGGTCACGGGGGGGCCTGCCGCCGAGGGGTGCGCACGTGGTGGCCGTGCGGGTCAGTAGGGTCGTGCCTCCCCTCCAGGACAGGAGCCGAGGTGGCACGCTGCAAGGTCGGTGTCCAACTGCACCCCCAGGCGACCACGACCGCGGCGCTGCTCGACGCCGCGCGGCGGGTCGACGAGGCCGGGTTCGACAGCCTGTGGACCTGGGATCACTTCTTCCCCCTCTACGGCGACGCGGACGCCGCCCACTTCGAGGGTGTCACCCTGCTCACGGCCTTCGCCGTGGTCACCGAGCAGGTCCAGCTCGGCAACCTCGTGGCCTCCACCTCCTACCGCAACCCGCACCTGCTGGCTGACATGGTCCGCACGATCGACCACCTCAGCGGCGGCCGCGCGGTCCTCGGGATCGGGGCGGGCTGGTTCCAGCGGGACTACGAGGAGTACGAGTTCCCCTACGGCACCGGCGCCGCGCGCCTGCGCGACCTCGAGGCCGACCTGTTCCGGATCCGCAAGCGACTGGCCGCGCTCACCCCGCCCCCCGCGGGAGCGTTGCCGCTGCTGATCGGCGGTGGGGGCGAGAAGGTCACCTTGCGGCTGACCGCGACCTACGCCGACATCTGGAACGGCATCGGTGAGCCCGAGCTGATGGGCCACAAGAACGCGGTGCTGGACCGGTGGTGTGCGGAGCTCGGCCGTGACCCGGCTGAGATCGAGCGCAGCGTGCTGATCAGCGCGGAGCAGGCGCAGCGGTGGGAGGAGTACGTCGAGGTGGGCGTCGACCACCTGATGGTCGGGTGCGCCGACCCCTTCGACCTCGAGCCGGCGTTGCGGCTGCTGGAGGCCACGCGCGCCTGAGCTGGCGGTGCCGGCCGGGGCGGTAGAGGCCGGCTGGCGTCCGCGGTGCCAGGCCGGGGCTATGGCCCGACCGGGCCGGTGAGGTGGCTGTCCAGGGGTCGCTGGTTCGGGGGGTCCGTTCCGGGGTGGCCTGCTGCGGGGTGGTCGGTTGCTGGCGGACGGTCTCGGGGTGGCCGGTAAGGGGGTGGTCGGTCCCGGGGTGGTCGGTTCCTGGGCGTCCGCCCAGGAACCGACCACCAACGCCGCCTCATCCGGTGCACCGGCTCCGGGGGTGGCTGTTCCCTGGGCTCCTGCCCAGGGAACAGCCACCGGACGGGTTGGGGGCGGGGAGCAGGCCTCGGGGGAGGGCCACCGGACGGGTTGGGTGCCGGGACCCGGGCCGAAGGGCGCCAGGCGCCGGTTCGCTCCGGGGGAACCGGTGGTGACGGACGTCCCTTGACAGGGATTAAACGCAAGTTCAGTATGCTGAACATGAGTTCAACCGCTGCCGGATCCGCCACGGCCGATGACCGGTCCACCGCCGCCCGCATCCGCGACGCGGCGATCGAGGCCTTCGCCGAGGCCGGCGTCGACGCCACCTCGGTGCGTGCCATCGCGGCCCGGGCCGGGGTGTCGGCGGCGCTGGTGATCCACCACTTCGGCTCGAAGGAGCAGCTCAGGGTCGCCTGTGACGAGCACGTCGCCGCCAGCGTCCGTGTCCAGAAGGCGGCAGCCATGCGCCAGGGGCCCGGGATGGACGTCCTGGCGGCGCTGCGGGCCCGGGATGCCGCCCCTCCGCTGCTCGCCTACCTGGCGCGGACCCTGACCGACGGTTCCCCCCACGTGGAGGAGCTGCTCGATGAGCTGGTGGACGACGCGGCCGGGTACCTGCAGGACGGCATCGACAACGGGGTGCTGCGCCCCGTGGAGGACGTGCGGGGGCTCGCGGCCCTGCTGACGGTGTGGTCGCTGGGTGCCGTGGTGCTCCATGACCACACCCGGCGTCTGCTCGGTGCCGATCTGCTCGCCGGTGGTGCGGCGGCGATCCCCTACCTCGCGCCGGCGCTGGAGCTGTTCGCCGGCGGGATCCTGACCGACGCCGCCGGGCGCTCGATGCGCGCGCAGCTGCGCCAGGCCACCGACCCCGCCCAAGCGACCGACCCCGAACCTGCCTCCGCCACCGACCCCGAGCCGGGGATCGACAGCGGCGACGACCTGACGACCGATGGAGGACGTCGATGAGCGCGGACACCGTGATCCGGACCGAGGGCCTGGTCAAGGCCTACGGAAGCGGCAACCGCCGCGTGCTGGCGCTCGACGGCCTCGACCTCGAGGTGCAGCGCGGGGAGGTCTTCGGGTTCCTCGGCCCCAACGGCGCCGGGAAGTCCACGACGATCCGCGTCCTGCTCGACCAGCTGCGTCCCACGGCCGGGATGGCCGAGGTGTTCGGGCGCAGCCCGGTGGACGGTGGCGTGGGCACGCGGGCGCGCATCGGCTACCTGCCCGGTGAGCTGGCGATGGGCGGACGGGCCTCGGCGGGGGAGCTGCTGCACCATCTCACGGCGCTCAGGGGCGGCCGGGGGGCCGAGCGCATCGACGACCTCGCCGAACGGCTGACCCTCGACCTGGACCGGCCCATCCGAGGGCTGTCGAAGGGCAACAAGCAGAAGGTCGGGGTGATCCAGGCCTTCCTGCACCGCCCCGAGCTGCTGATCCTCGACGAGCCCACCAGCGGGCTGGACCCCCTGCTGCAGCACGAGTTCCTCGCCATGGTCCGTGAGGCCCAGGCCGACGGGGCGACGGTGTTCATGTCCTCCCACGTGCTCAGCGAGGTGGAGTCCGTCGCTGGACGGGTGGCGATCGTGCGCGCCGGCCGGATCGTCGACCTCGACGAGGTCGCGACCTTGCGCCATCACGCCGGCCAGCGGATCGAGCTCCGCTTCGACGCGCCGGTCGAGCCGGCGCCCTTCGCGGCGCTACCAGGCGTCAGCGACGTCGAGGTGGAGGACAGCACCCTGCGCTGCCTGCTGCGGGGTGAGCCCGATGCGCTGCTCAAGGCCGCGGCCGGCCACCACGTCACCCGCTGGTCTGCCACGGACCGGGAGCTCGAGGACCTGTTCCTCGACCACTACCGCATGCCCGTCACCCCCGAGGAGGTGGCCGACGATGACCGCTGAGACCACCGACCACGCCGGAGCGGCATCGACACACTCCGCACCGCCGGCGCCGGGATCGCCGCTTGAGCAGACGGGCGCCTACCGCGGGGCAGCGGTCCTCGGCTGGGTCCTGTCCCAGCACCGGCGCGCCCTGCTGCTGTGGGGGCTCGCCGTGGCCGTCGTCGCCGCGATCTACGTCAGCTTCTACCCCGCCATGGGTGACACCGGGGAACTCGAGGCGCTGGTCGAGGGGCTCCCCGACGGGCTGATCGCCGCGCTCGGCTACGACGGGATCGGCACCGCCGCGGGCTACCTCGAGAGCACGGTGTTCGGGCTGCTCGCACCGATCCTGCTGCTGGTCTTCGCCCTGGCCTTCGCGGCGCGGCTGATCGCCGGTGAGGAGGAGTCCGGCGAACTCGAGCTCGAGCTGACCGCGCCCGTGGGCCGTCGCCGCGTCTACCTGGAGCGTGCCGTCGCCCTGGCCATCGCGGTGAGCTGGCTCGGTGTCGTCACGGGCACGGTCTCCCTCCTCCTGGTCGCCGCACTCGACCTCGAGGTGGCGGCCTGGCCCCTGGTCACGACCACCGTCGGCCTCATCCTGCTGGTGCTCGCGATGGCCGCCATCAGCTACGCCGTCGGCGCCGCCACGGGGCGGCGGGCGTGGGCGCTGGGCGCCGGGGCCGGTGTGGCCGTGGCCGGCTACATGGCCAACGCCCTGGCCCCGCTACTGGAGGACGGTGCCTGGTTGGCGCGGCTCTCGCCCTTCGCCTGGTACCTCAGCGAGGACCCCCTGGTGCACGGTCTGCGCGGTGCCGGCGCCGCCGGCCTGCTCGTCGTGGCCGTGGTCGCCATCGTGGTGGGCCTCCTCGCCTACGAGCGGCGCGACCTCGGTGTGTGAGCGCCTGCGGTCGCGGGGGTCTTGACCTCGGCGCCGTCCTCGGCTGAGGTGCCCGTCCTCTGAGGGAGAGGTGGAGGCGTGGCGGATACGACGATGGCGGTACGCGAGGAACTCCTGGCACGAACGGAGGGCCGGACCCTGCTGGACGTCTTCGCGGCCACCTGCGACGCCAACTGGAACAAGGTGGCGTTGCAGGTCAAGGAGGGGGAGGGGTTCAGGACCCACACCTGGGGCCAGTACCGCCAGGAGGCCAGCCGGGTGGCCATGGCGCTGCGGCGGCGCGGGGTGACCCACGGCGACCACGTGGCCCTGATGATGACCAACCGGCCCGAGCACGTGATCGCCGACATCGGCGTGCTGATGGCGGGAGGGGTGCCCGTCTCGGTCTACAACACCCTGGCCGCCGACCAGATCGCCTACATCGCCGACAACTGCGCCGCGCAGGTGGCGATCGTGGAGGACGCCTCCTTCCTGGCCACCTGGCAGGCCGTGGCCGATCGTCTCCCCGAGCTGCAGGCGATCGTGGTCCTCGAGCCGGGGGAGTCGACGGAGCCGGCGGTGCCGGCGGACGGCCCGGAGGTCCTCAGCTACGCGCAGCTGCTGGCCGAGGGGGAGCAGGCCCTTCAGACCCGACAGGGGGAGCTGGAGAACAGCTGGCGTGCGGTGCGCCCCGACGACCCCGTCACCCTGATCTACACCTCCGGTACCACCGGCCCGCCCAAGGGTGTGGTCATCACCCACCGCGGGCTGCTCTACCAGTTGGCCGTGGTGATGGACCTGCTGGACATCCGCTCCGGCAACCGCGGCATCTCCTACCTGCCCCTTGCCCACATCGCCGAGCGGATGACCACCCACTACGTCGGCATCCGTGCCGGGGGCACCATCGCCTTCGTGCAGGACGTCGCCGAGGTGCTGCCCACCCTGCAGGAGGCGCGCCCCCACATCTTCATGGCGGTCCCGCGGGTGTGGGAGAAGATGCACACCCGCATCACCGCCAAGATCCACGAGACGGAGAACGAGCGCAAGCGTGCCCTGGCGCTCAAGGCCATCGAGGTCGGCACCGCCAAGGTGCGGGCGGAGCTCGCGGGGCGTACCCCCTCGCGCAAGGTCCGCCTGCAGCACGCGGTGTTCGACCGCCTGGTGTTCGCCAAGATCCGCGCGGGGCTCGGGCTCGACGAGCTGCGCTACGCCCTGTCCGGTGCCGCCCCGATCAGCGCGGAGCTGCTGACCTTCTTCGCCGCCATCGGCATCGAGATCCTCGAGGTCTACGGCATGACCGAGTCGACGGCGGTGATCACCGCCAACACGCCCGGCCAGGTGCGGATCGGCACCGTGGGGCCACCCCTGCCGGGCATCGAGGTGCACATCGCCGATGACGGGGAGCTGCTGGCCCGTGGCCCCATCATCACCCCGGGCTACCTCAACCGCCCGGAGGCCACCGCGGAGGCGATCGACGCCGAGGGCTGGTTGCACACCGGCGACCTGGCCACGATGGACGAGCACGGTGCCGTGCGCATCGTCGGGCGCAAGAAGGAGCTGATCATCACCGCCGGCGGCAAGAACCTCTCGCCCAACAACATCGAGGAGTCCATCAAGCAGCGCTCACCGGTGATCGGACAGCTGTGCGCCATCGGTGACGAGCGCCCCTTCGTCGCCGCGCTGGTGGTGCTGGACGCGGAGGCACTGCCGACCTGGGCGGAGCAGCGCGGCCTCGCGTTCGCCTCCATGGAGGCCGCCGCACAGCATCCCGAGGTCCGCGCCGAGGTGCAGCGCGCCGTCGACGCGGGCAACGCCGAGCTCGCCCGGGTCGAGCAGGTCAAGGCCTGGCGCATCGTGCCCGCGGAGTGGACCGCGGAGTCCGAGGAGCTCACCCCGTCGCTGAAGCTGAAGCGGAACGTGATCCACAGCAAGTACGCCGAGGTGATCGAGGAGCTCTACACCCGGGTGTGACGCAGCCTGGCCCGGACATGCAGCAGGCCCCGCCGGGTTGCGGCGGGGCCTGTCTCGATCCTGGTGTCCGTCGGGCCC
>SKTN01000104.1 GCA_007117945.1 Nitriliruptoraceae bacterium
CTCGCCTCGGGCACCCTGTACGTGCTCGAGGGGGTGGTGCTGCTGCTCGGGCTGGTGATCGCCCTGGCGGTCACCATGCGTGCGGCGACCCGGTACGGCACGGCCGCGAGCGGCACAGCGGACAGCGTGCAGGAGTTCCTCCAGACCGGGGCGGTGCTGTCGCTGCGACGCGAGTCGGTCCGCACCGGGATCGGCCTGATCGGCACGCTGGCCGCGGCGCAGCTGCTGGTGGTCTCCGCGACCGCGGTCGCCCGCGAGCTCGGCCTCAGCGAGGCGTTCATCGGCTTGACCGTGGTGGCCATCGGGACCTCACTCCCGGAGCTCGCGACGGCGGTACAGGCCTCCCGGCGGGGGCAGAACGACCTGCTGGTGGGCAACCTGCTCGGCAGCAACCTGTTCAACAGCGGCGCCGTGGGGGCTGCCGCCGCCTTCGCCGGCGCGGGACAACCCCTCGGCCCGACGATCACGGGGATGGGAGCTGCCATCATGGTCGCGGTGGTGACCCTGGCGACGGTGTCCATGGTCACGGGACGTACCGTGCGACGGACGGAGGGGATCATGCTGCTGGTGCTGTACGCGGCCTGCCTGCCCCTGTTGGCCGGCTGATGGCGACCGACCTGCTCGTCCTCGAGCACACGACCACCGCCTCGCTCGGAGCGCTCCGCCCCGTGCTCGCCGAGCCGGGCAGCGGCCCCTGGCGCCTGGTCCACGTCCCCGCAGGTGATCCGCTGCCCGACCGCGCCGGGCGCCTGGGCGGCCTGCTGGTCCTCGGTGGCGTGATGTCCGCGGTCGATCCCGCACGTCACCCGTGGATGGGACCGGAGCTCGCGTTGCTGGCCGACGCCGTCGCCGAGGGCGTGCCGGTGTTCGGGATCTGCCTCGGGGCGCAGCTGCTCGCCACGGCCCTGGGTGGACGTGTGCGCCGGCGTCCGCGCCCGGAGGTCGGCGCGCTGCCCCTGGTCCGTACCCCGGCCGGTCGCAGCGATCCCCTCCTCGGTGGCTGGCCCGACGGCACCCGTGGCCTGTTCGTCCACGAGGACGAGGTCAGCACCCTGCCGCCAGGCGCGGTCCCGCTCCTGGAGGGCAGCGCGGGGGTCCCCGCCTGGCGGCTCGGGAGCGCCGTCGCCGTCCAGTTCCATCCCGAGGTGGACGCGCAGGGGCTGCGGGCCTGGGCCGAGGGGCCCGCGTTGGAGGGGGTGTTCGCCCGGTCCGAGGTCGCGGTGCCCGCCCTGGTCCACACCTGGGAACGGGAGGCCCCCTGGTCCGTGGCTGCCGGCCGGGAACTGCTCCGATGCTTCCTCTCCGGCCCGGTCACCCACCGTCGACACCAGGCGCCGGCGTGAGCGCCGAGCCGACGCCCCGGCCACCGTCGGCCCCGGACCCGCGCGTCGGCGGCGTGCCACCAGGACCCCCGGTGCTGCACCACAGCGCCTTCGACGCCGTCGAGCTGGCATCACGGGCACGGGGTGCCGGCGAGGTGATCAGCGTGATCATCCCCGCCCGCGACGAGGAGGCCACGGTGGGCACCGTGGTCGCCACCGTCGTCGACCACCTGGTCAGCCGGGTCGGGCTCGTCCACGAGGTGCTCGTGGTGGACGCGGACTCCACCGATCGCACGGGGGCCGTCGCGGCTGCGGCGGGCGCACGCGTCGTCCGACAGTGCGAGGTCCTGGCCGACCTCGGCAGCGCTCCGGGCAAGGGTGAGGCGATGTGGAAGGGGCTGGCCGCGGCGACGGGCTCGCTGGTCGTCTACCTCGACGCGGACGTGGTCGACGTCGGTCCCCACTTCGTCACAGGACTCGTGGGACCGCTCCTCCACGACCCCGGGGTGGAGCTGACCAAGGCCGCCTACGACCGGCCCTTCGTCGACGCCGACGGTGTCCGCCAGGGCCACGGCGGCCGGGTCACCGAGCTGTTGGCCCGGCCCGTGCTCGCAGCGTGGTTCCCCGCCCTGGCCGGCATCATCCAACCCCTGGCCGGCGAGGTGGCGGCGCGTCGCGGCCTGCTCGAGTCCCTGCCCTTCGTGCGGGGCTACGGGGTCGAGCTCGGCATGCTGCTCGACGTGCTCCGCGACCATGGACCCGGCGTCCTCGCCCAGGTCGACCTCGACCAGCGCACCCACGACCACCAGGACCTGGCCGCGCTCGGCCGGATGGCCGCGGAGCTGCTCCAGGTCGCCACGAGCCGGCTGATCCACGGGGAGGGCGCAGCGGCGTCCAGGCCACAGGTGCCCGCCGCCGATCCCTCGACGCTGTGGCAGCCGCGTCGCGCACGCGACGGGGCGCTGCGCATGACCGGCCATCCCATCGAGGTCACGCACCGGCCCCCCCTGCGGGAGGTCATCGGCAGGTGAGGTATCCGGCGCCAACGCCCGGCGGGCAGGGCCCCTCGGCCCTCCCCCCACGCAGCCAGCCCGCTACGGTACGTAGGAGCACCGGCACGGACCCGGAACGGGCAGGACGCCCTGCCGGAGGAGGACCGGGACCGCGAGGTACGGTGCTCGCTGTGGAAGGAGGCCGCCGTGACCAGTGAGCGCGCCAAGGTGCTCGTCGTCGACGACGAACCCGACGTCCTCCTGCTCTGCCGGGTCAACCTCGAGTTCGAGGGCTACGACGTCATCGAGGCCACCGACGGCGAGCAGGCGATGGAGCAGGTCCGCAGCGGATCCCCGGACGTGGTCCTCCTCGACGTCATGATGCCCAAGATGGACGGCTGGCAGGTGCTGAGCGCCATCAAGGCCGACGACGAGCTCAAGCACATCCCCGTCGTCATGCTGACCGCGAAGGTCCAGGATCAGGATCAGATCCGCGGCTGGTCCCAGGGCGCGGCCGACTACATCACGAAACCCTTCTCCCCCCTGGCCCTCTCCCAGGTCCTCCAGGACGTGCTGTCCACCGATCCGGAGGAGGAGGAGCGTCGGCGCCGCATGATCCTCGAGAAGCTCCAGCTGCTGCACGACAACTGAGCCGCCGCGTCACCCAAGGGTGCCGCACCACGCCACCACACCCGGACCAGGTGCAGGGTCAGCCGCGGTCGGCGCCCACCACGACGTGGACCATCACCGAGGTGGACAGGTTGCCCGGCTGCTCGCGGATCTCGGCGGCGCCGATGTCGCCGGCGATCTGCTCCCCGGCCTCCTGGTTCCCGGAGGTCCACAGCACGGCGGTGACGTCGTAGCGCAGGGCCGGGTTGCGGGCCACGATCCGGTAGCCCTCGTCGGTGAGCTCGGCCGCGACGGCGTCGGCCGCGCGACCACCGTCGGCCTGGTAGCCGTCGAGGACCTGCACGCTGATCGACCCGGGATCGATGCGCTCCGGCTCCGGTTCCTCGTCCGGCTCCGGTTCCTCCTCCTCGGTGGCCTCCTCCTCGGGGGCTTCCTCCGGCTCCTCGGGCTCGGACTCGGCGTCCGGGTCGGGCTCCGGGTCACCCTCGGGTTCGGCCTCGGGCTCCTCCTCGGGGGCCGGCTCCGGTTCGGGCTCGGGCTCCGGCTCCTCGACCACCTCGTCGTCGGGCTCCGGGGCGGCGGTCTCCTCGGGGGCGTCGGCGATGACCAACTCGTCCTCGCCCAGCTGCCCCAGCCCCACGAACAGGGCCGCGGAGGCGGCGACCACGAGCGCTGCGATACCCAGCACACGGGCAACGAGCAGGCCGGTGGCCGGCTCGTGCTCCCCCTCGACCCGGTCGGCGCTCACGTCCCGGTCACCGGGCTCCGGCACCGACGCGACGCGCGGCGCGTTGGCGCTGACGTTGGGCGCGCAGCCGGCGCAGGCGCTTGACCAGCATCGGGTCGTGGGCCAGCGCCGCCTCGTCGTCGATGATGCGGTTGAGCAGCTGGTAGTAGCGGGTCGGCGAGAGGTCGAAGGCCTCGCGCACGGCCTGCTCCTTGTTGCCGGCGTGCTTCCACCACTCACGCTCGAAGGTGAGGATCTCCGCATCGCGCGTGGAGATGGTGGTGGGTGTGGTGGTCGCCGACATCGCTGCCCTCCTGCTCGGGGGTGATGTTCGCAGACGAACCACATCGGTGCAACTACATCGACGTCGACCGGGGTTCGGCACCCGCCCGGTGTGCCCCGTAGCATCACGCCGACGCCGAGGTAGCTCAGTCCGGCAGAGCATCCGCCTTGTAAGCGGCAGGTCAGGGGTTCGAATCCCCTCCTCGGCTCCGCCCACGCGATGATCCGGTGATCGAACGATCCCGCGCAGAGGAGCTCCCATGGCCACCACCGCACAGCCGACGCCCCTGGGCACGCCCCTGCCCGAGGCCAGCCTCACCGACGCCTCGGGCCAGCAGCGCGCGGTGCACGAACTGGCGGGTCAGGGTCCGGTCCTGGTCGCCTTCCTCGCCAACCACTGCCCCTACGTCCAGCACATCGAGACCACCTTCGGCAGCGTCACCGCCGACCTCGCCGCCAAGGGGCTGACGGTGATCGGGGTGTCGAGCAACGACGCCACCAGCCACCCCCAGGACGGACCCGGGGGCATGCTCGAGCAGGCCCAGCGCGCCGGCTTCACCTTCCCGTACCTGCGCGACGAGGACCAGCGCTTCGCACTGGCGCTCGGCGCGGCCTGCACACCCGACCTGTTCCTCTTCGACCGTGACCACCGCCTGGCCTACCGCGGTGCCTTCGACGGGGCCACGCCGGGCAACGAGGTGCCGGTCACCGGCGATGAGCTGCGGGCAGCGGCCACGGCGCTGCTGCGCGGGGCGGCCGTGGCCGACGAGCAGCGCCCGGCGATGGGCTGCTCGATCAAGTGGAGCCCGGGGAACGCGCCGGCCTGAGCGGCTGCTGCAGCCACCGGTGGGAGGGCGCGGCTCCCGCCAGGGCGTCGGCCTGCTCCAGGCCCACCGGTGGTGCCGTCGCCTGGTTCGCGGCGACGGTGAGCAGGAAGCTGCCCGATCGTCGCCACCAGCCGGGGAACGCCCCACCCTCGACGGGTCGGACCGTGAGCGGGGCCCACCCCGCCACCACCTCGCCGTCGTCCAGCGTCACCTCGACGCTGCGGGTGTCGCGTCGCAGGCCCGTCTGCAGGACCTTCAGCGCGCTCTCCTTCGCGCTCCACAGCAGGTTGGCGGTCACCTCGACGGGCCAGGGCGCAGCCGCCACCAGGGCCTGCTCCGGGGCGGTGAGGTAGTCCCGCACGAACCCCGGTGAGCGAGGCTCCACGAGCTCGAGGTCGCAGCCGAGCTCCAGCCCCGGCGCGCTGGCCACCACGGTCACCGCCCAGTCCGCCCGGTCGGTGGAGGACATCGCCACCCCGGCCGGTGCCCCCGCGATCAGGGCGGTCGGCGCGCCCGTGGGGCGTCGCACCACCTCGATGCCGGCCAGGTCCGCGAGGTCGGCGGTCTCGATCCCGACCGCCCGGGCGATGGCCACCTTCGACGTGAACCGTGCCACCCGGAACTCGCTCGCCCGCTTGCCGTAGCGCATGGCGGCGAGGCGCGCCGCCTCACGAGGCGAGAGCCACCCGTCGCCCTCGGGGACGTCGTCGAGCCCCCGGGCCAGCCAGGCGACCTCCACCGTCACGGCCTCAGTCCCCCTCGCGTGCGCGTCCCGGCGGGTCGAGGTAGCGACCGTGCCACTCCAGGACGACCTCGAAGCGCTCCACCCGGTGCTTCGGCGCACCGGAGCGCGACAGCTCGTGGGACTCGTCGGGGAAGCGCACCATCTCCGTGGGGGTGCCCACGCGCTTGAGCGCCATGAACAGCTGCTCCCCCTGCTCCGGCGGGCAGCGCCAGTCGGCCTCGCTGTGGAGCACCAGGGTGGGGGTGGTGATGCGGTGCGCGGTCCGAGCGGGGCTCGCGGCGTGGTGCACCTCGGCGCCGTCGAGCAGCGAGGCACCGAGGAACATCCGGTCGAAGTACGGGCCGATGTCCGAGGTCCCGGCGAAGGACTCCCACTGCAGCAGGCCCCGCTCGACGATCGCCGCGGCGTAGCGGTCCGTGCGTGCCAGCAGGCGCGCCGTGGCGTAACCGCCGTAGGAACCGCCCATGATGCCCACCCGGGCGGGATCGGCCTGGGGGTAGCGCTGCAGGGTGGCGTCGACCACCGCCTCGAGGTCGAGGGTGTCGACGCTGTCCTGCTCGCCCCACGCGCCGACCACGGCGCGGGCCCACTCGGTGCCCCGGCCCGAGGAGCCACGGGGGTTGGTGCCGACGACGAGGTAGCCGGCGCCGGCCTCCACCTGGAACTCGTCGAAGAAGTACTCGCCGTACTGAGCCGTGGGACCGCCGTGGATGTTGAACAGCACGGGCACGCTGCCCCGCTCGGCGTCGTCGAAGCCGGCAGGCAGCACCGCCCACACGTCGAGCTCGACCTCGCCACGGGCGCAGGTGAAGCGTTCCGTGGGACGCAGGTCGACCTGGGCACGGAAGCCGGGCGTGAGATCGGTGAGGCAGCGCTGGGTGCCATCACGCAGCCGGTACAGCTCACCGGGCGTCGCCGGGTCCGTGGCGGTGAACACCACCACCTCGCCGTCGGGGCTGGTGGCGTAGCCCGTGACGGCCCGGGAGCCGGTGACCACCTCGGTGACCTCGGGTGGTGTGCCCGATGCCGGGTCGAAGCCGGTGAGCTCGACCCGGACGATGCCCGTGGTCCCCCGCCCCTCGAGCGCCGTGAGCAACCCACCGGTGACGAAGCGGGGCCCGGTGGTGGCGCAGCCGGGGGAACCGGGCGTGACGTCCCGGTCGAGGTGGCTGGTCAGGGGCACGGGCGGGCTCGCCCCGTCGGCTGCGGGGTCCTCCAGCAGGTAGATACCGGGGGTGCCGGGCCAGTCGAGGGGGTCGGGCAGCCCCGTCACGAACACGCTGCCCGCCGGGTCATGGTGCACCCCGGACCACAAGCCGGGGGCGGTGAGCGCCCGCCGTGAGACCGCGACGCTGGGCGCGGCCGCGGTGGTTGCCCGCCCGCCGTC
>SKTN01000394.1 GCA_007117945.1 Nitriliruptoraceae bacterium
GGCGGCGCGTGGTGGTTCCTCCTCGCGGACCGGGAGCCGGCTCCGCCCGCCGACGGCGAGGTGGTGGTGCTCCCTGCGCTGACCACCACCACGGGGAACTCGACCCTGCGCCATGCCCGCATCTCGCTCGGCATCGTGCTGGTCGAGGGCGAGGACCCCGCGGTGGTGGACCGTCAGATCCCCCTGCTGCAGGACGCCCTGCTGCGCGGGGTCGCGGAGATGGACGCCGACCAGCTGCGCAGTCCCGACGGCGCTGACCAGCTCCGCCGCCAGCTCACCGCCGACGCCCACGAGATCTGGGGGGAGGAGGTGGTCCGGCGGGTGATCCTGACCGAGCTGCTCGTGCAGTGACCGTGATCGACGACAGCGCTTGACCCTGCCGGTGACCGGCCGACGGGGAGCGGGAGCTGGAGGCTGCCCCCGTGAGCGTGGTGTCGTGAGCATCGTGACCGATCCCCGGTCCACCTCGGTGTCCGAGGTGGATTTCCGACGCCCCAGCCGGGTCAGTCGTGATGCCATCGTGGCGCTGGAAGCCAACCACGAACTGTTCGCCCGGCGCCTGTCCACGGCGTGGAGCGCCTCGAGCTACGCGGCGCTGGAGGTCGAGCACGTCGCCACGGACCAGCTCTCCCTCGACGACTTCGTGCGCTCCCTGCCCGTGCCGACGGTGCTGGGCGTCGTCCACGTGGCTGCGCTGGAGGCCACCGCCTTCGTGCAGCTGGACATGCCCTTCGCCCTGCTGGTGGTCGAGCGGCTCCTCGGCGGCCCGGGCGACGCGGCGATGGGCGCGATCGACCGGCGACCCACCGAGCTCGAGCAGGCCCTGCTCAGCCACGAGCTCCTCGAGCCGGCCGTGGTCGCGATCGACGAGGCGATGAAGGAGGTGTCGGCCGAGACCTCCGAGCTGCGCAGCGTGGAGATCGCACCACAGCCCCTGCAGCTCGGCTCTCCGGGTGACCTGCTGCTGCTGCTCACCTACCGCGTGGAGATCCGCGGTGACCTCCCCGCCCAGGGCCTGGTCACCATCGCCTACCCCGTGGCGCCCCTGGTGCCCCAGCTGGACCGGCTGCTGCTGGGGGGTCGCGCCGGGGACGAGCAGGTCGAGGACCTCAACGCCTCCCCCCTGGCCGACACGGTGCTGGATGCCACCCTGGACGTCCGGGTGCGGATCGGCGGTACGACCATGGACGCCGGGGTGCTCGCGGGCCTGCAGCCCGGCGACGTCCTGCGCCTCGATCACCCCGTGGACCGTCCCGCGGACCTGGTGGTGGACGACCGCCACCTGGGGACCGCCCACCTCGGTAAGCGTGGCCGCAAGGTCGCCGTGCAGATCGCCGAGCCGCCGACCCCACCGCGCGGGGTCGGCCCCGCTGCTCCGGGTGCCCAGGGCCCCACCGCCGGTGTGAGCGCGCCCGGTACCCACCTGACCGACCACCGCGACGAAGGGATGCGCCGATGAGCGCCGAAGCCGCTGCACACGTCGACCTGCCCGACCTCACCACCGGTGCAGGTCCCGGGGCCCCCGGGGACCTGTCCCTGCTGGGCGACGTGGCGCTGACCGTGACCGTGGAGCTCGGGCGGGTCCGCCTGCCGCTGCGCGACCTCCTGCGCCTGCAGGAGGGCAGCCTCGTGGAGCTCGACCGGCTCGCCGGCGCGCCCGTGGACGTGCTCGCCAACGGCACCCCCGTCGCCCGGGGCGACGTGGTCGTGGTCGGTGACGAACTGGGGGTGCGCATCTCCGAGCTGATCAGCCGGGGCGTGTCGTGATCGACTCGCCCCTGCTGCTGCTGGTGGTGATGGCCCTGATCGCGGCCATCCCCCTGGCGCTGCGCCGCCACCGCGCCACCCAGCCCGACGGGCTGCGGGTGCTGTCACGCACCGCGCTGTCCCGCAGCGCCGTGGTGGCCGTGGTCGGCGTGGGCGAGCGCCGCCTGCTGGTCGGCGCGGGCGATCAGGGCGTGCACCTGATCGCCGACGTCACGGGGGTCGACGACCTCGATGTCGCCGCTGCCGGCCCGACCGCGGACACCACGACCACGACCACCACCACCGCCACGGACGCGGACGCCCTCGCCGGGCTGCGGTTCGCCGCTGCGCCCCGCACCACCCTCCCGCTCGGCCGCACGGACGCGGTCGGCACGACCCCCGCCGGGGTGCGCCTGGACGACGACGCGCTGGGCGCGCTCGTCGCCGGTACCGCTCCCGCCACCACCGCAGGGCCAAGGATCGGCCTCGTCGACCGTCTCCGCGCGATGACGGTCCGCACCCCCACCCAGGGGAGGCCCTTCCATGTCCCGCTCCGTCGCTAGCTCGACGCGCGCCCGCTGCACCGCGCTCGTCCTGCTCCTGGCCGCCCTGCTGGCGCTGGGCGCGAGCGTCGGCGCGGGCGCCTCCTGGGCCCAGGAGATCGCCGACGTCCTGCCGCCCGAGGCGCCCAGCCCGCCCGCCCTGCCCGCCCCACCAGCGGTCGAGGCGCCCGGTGGCGTGACCATCAGCGTGGAGGACGACCCCGGTCTGTCCCGCACCGTCACCACGGTGCTGCTGCTGACCGTGGCAGCCGTCGCGCCGATGATCCTGCTGCTGATGACCACCTTCACCCGGTTCGTGGTGGTGCTCGGCCTTGCCCGTCAGGGCCTCGGCCTCCAGGCCGTCCCGCCGGCGCAGGTGCTCATCGGCCTCGCGCTGTTCCTGAGCCTGTTCTCCATGCAGACCACCTTCAGCGAACTGAACGAGGTGGCCGTCCAACCCCTCCTGGCGGGCGAGGTGGACGCGCTGCAGGCCGCAGAGCTCGGCTACGAGCCGATGCGCGAGTTCATGCTGGCCCAGACCGACGAGGATGACCTCAGGATGTTCCTCGAGCTCCAGGGCGCCGACGCCCCGGAGACCTCCGCCGACATCGGTCCCACGGCCCTGATCCCCGCTTTCGTCATCTCCGAGCTCCGCACGGCCTTCACCATCGGCTTCATGGTGTTCGTGCCCTTCCTGATCATCGACCTGGTCGTGGCGGCGGTGCTGATGTCGCTCGGCATGGTGATGCTCCCGCCGATCTTCGTGTCCCTGCCGCTGAAGCTGTTGCTGTTCGTGCTGGTGGACGGGTGGAGCCTGCTGTCCCGCTCGCTGGTCGGCTCGGTGATCGGGTGATGCCGTGAGCGACGCGCAGGTCATCGACATCATCACCGAGGCGATGCTGGTCGCCAGCCAGCTCGCCGGCCCGCTGTTGATCGTGGCCCTGGCCGTGGGTGTCTTCGTCTCCCTGCTCCAGACCGTCACCCAGATCCAGGAGATGACGCTCAGCTTCGTGCCGAAGGTGGTCGGCATCGCCCTGGTCTTCGTCATCGGTGGCAACTGGATGCTGCGCCAGGTCGTCACCTTCACCGAGCGGCTGTGGAGCAGCATCCCCACCTACATCATCGGTGGCTGAGCCGTGGACGTCCCCGCGATCTCCGCGCTCACGATCGACCCCGGCTGGGTGACGGGTGCCATCCTGGCCGTCACCCGGGTGGCGGCCTTCATCGTGCTGTTCCCCCTGCTCGGGCGCACCATGCCACCCACCGCCCGACTGGCCTTCGCCGTCGCGATCGGCCTCGCCCTGGCGCGTCCCGTACCGGCGCTGCTGGAGGTCGGGGACCTGGTGGCTGCCGCCGCCATCAACCTCGCCGTGGGGGCGGCGCTGGGGTGGCTGGTGGGGCTGGTGCTGCACACCTTCGCCGTGGCCGGTGGGATCCTCGACCTGGTCTCCGGGCTGATGGTCTCCCAGGTCTTCGACCCCCTGATGGGCCAGAGCGGCGGGGTCTGGACCCGGATGTTCAACCTGGTCGGCATGACCCTGTTCGTGGTGATCGGCGGCCTGGGGCTGATCGTCACCGCGCTGTTCGCCTCCGTCGAGGTGATCCCGCTGACCGCCACCCTGGCGCCCGTCGGGGGGCTGGGGGAGTTCGCCATCACCCAGGTCTCGCGGGTGGTGCGCGCCGGGGTCGAGCTGGCCCTGCCGATCATGGGCGTGATGCTGATGCTGGAGCTCGCGCTCGGTCTGGCGGCCCGCTTCGCCCCGCAGGCCAACGTGTTCCTCCTGGGCCTGCCCGCCAAGCTGCTCACCGCCATCACCGTGGTGGGCAGCGCGTGGGTGCTGTTCCCCGAGCTGATGGATCAGATCCAGTCCGGCTTCGCCCGCGACGTCCAGGTCGTGCTGCGGGGGCTGACCGCGGGGGCTGCCGGCTGACGGTGCCGTTGGCCGGAGTGCTTGAGCGCGTGCTCACCGTGCCGACGGGGCAGGACGTGTGGACGGATCCACACGAGGTGCCCAGCCCACGGACGGCGCAGGTGCGACGATCCGTGGTGGTCGAGTGAGCGCGAAGGACGGCAGGTCCGAGAAGGCCACGCCGCAGCGCCGGAAGAAGGCGCGCGACGAGGGCCAGGTCCCCCGTAGCCAGGAGGTGGCTGTGGCGGGATCCTTCCTCGCGTTGGTCGGGGTGATGGCCATCGGTGGCGGGTGGATGATCGACCACGCCATGGCCGAGGTCCGCCAGATCTACGCCACCGCGGCCGCCGACGGCGCCATGGGGGCGATCCCGATGCGCGCCTTCACGCTGTTCTTCGTCCTGGCCGGTCCCTTCCTGTTCGCCGCCGCCGTCACCGGCACCGCCGCTGGTGTGGCGCAGGTGGGGGTGAAGTGCAACATCAAGCTCGCCAAGCCCAAGGCCAAGCACCTGTCGCTGAAGAAGGGGCTGGAGAAGTTCAAGCCCAAGATGATGGCCTGGGAACTGGCCCGCACGATCCTCAAGCTCGGCGCGGTGTTCGGGGTGGTGTGGCCCACCATCTCCGCGTGGCGTGAGCACATCCAGAACGACCGCACCCTGGCCGGTGCCATCGAGCGGCTCACCGGCGCCTACGGCGGGATCATCATCCGGGCCGCCATCCTGGCCCTGATCATCGCCGCCCTGGATTTCGCCTTCCAGAAGCAGAAGAACGAGAAGCAGATGATGATGTCCCACCGGGACATCAAGCGCGAGTTCCGCGACAGCGAGGGCGACCCCTACCAGAAGGCCGCCCGCAAGCAGCGTGCCGCGGAGTTCACCCGCAACCGGATGCTGCACGACGTCGCCACCGCCGACGCGGTGGTGGCCAACCCCACCCACCTCGTCGTCGCCCTGCGCTACGACCCCACCGAGGGTGCGCCGCGGGTTATCGCCAAGGGCGCGGACCACCTCGCCACGCGCATCAAGGACATCGCCCGGCGCAGCGGCGTGCCCGTGACCACCGACGTACCCCTGGCCCGGGCGCTGTTCACGCAGTGCAAGGTCGGCCAGCACGTGCCCGTGGAGCTCTACCAGGCCGTCGCCGTGGTGCTGGCGGCCGCCTACCGGCGCACGGGCCGCTCGCCCGGCAGCCGCATCCCTGAGCGTGCCGCCCGCGGCCGCCGCACCGTCCGACTCGGAGGTGCCGCATGAGCGCCACGGCCACCCGCAAGCCCGCCGGCACGATGCTGACGCGCACCGCCGTGCCCGTGGTGCTGGTCGGGGCCGTGGTCGCCATGGTGGTGCCGATGCCGCCGCAGCTGCTCGACATGCTGCTGGCCACCAACCTCGCCTTCGCGCTCGTGATCCTGCTCGCGGTGCTGACCCTGCGCGACACCCTGGACCTGTCCACCTTCCCCTCCCTGATCCTGATCACCACCCTGATGCGGCTGGCGCTGAACGTGTCCTCCACCCGGCTGATCCTGCTGGACGGCTACGCCGGCAAGGTGATCGACACCTTCGGCCAGTTCGTGGTCGGTGGCTCCGTGGTCGTCGGTCTGGTGGTGTTCCTGATCCTGGTGGTGATCCAGTTCGCGGTGATCACCGCCGGTGCCGGCCGTGTCGCCGAGGTGGGCGCCCGCTTCGCCCTCGACGCGATGCCGGGGAAGCAGATGGCCATCGACGCCGATCTGGCCGCCGGGCAGATCGACGAGAAGGAGGCCAAGGAGCGTCGGACCCGCATCGCGCGGGAGTCCGACTTCTACGGTGCGATGGACGGTGCTTCGAAGTTCGTCAAGGGCGACGCGATCGCCGGCATCGTGATCGTGGCCATCAACCTCGTCGGTGGCCTCATCATCGGCATCACGATCCAGGGCATGGCCGCCGCCGAGGCCGCCGCCACCTACTCCCTGCTCACCGTGGGCGACGGGCTGGTGTCCCAGATCCCCGCGTTGATGATCTCCACGGCCACGGGTCTGCTCGTCTCCCGCGTCGACGATGACGACGACCTCGGCCCGGTGGTGGGACGGCAGCTGTTCGCCGAGCCGCGTGCGCTGCGCATCGCCGCCCTGGTGCTCGGCATGATCGGCCTGATGCCGGGGCTGCCGAAGCTCCCCTTCGCCCTGCTGGTCGCCGGCCTGCTGGTGGCAGCCGCCCGCACCGCCGCGGCGCAGCAGGTGGACGAGGTCGAGGAACGCGTGGCCGAGGCCCAGGCCGTCGAGCTCGACCCCGACGACCCGCGGGCGCTGATCGACCGCATGCGCGTCGAGCCGCTGGAGCTCCACCTCGCCTACGACGTGCTCGACCTCACCGACGTGGAGGCCGGCGGCGACCTGCTCCAGCGGGTCAAGGCCCTGCGCCGCCAGATCGCCGATGAGCTGGGCGTGGTGATGCCCTTCGTGCGCACCAGCGACGACGTGATGCTCGAGCCCGCCAGCTACCGGGTGCTCGTCCACGGTGTCGAGGTGGCACGGGGGACCGCACCGCGTGACCGGGTGCTGGCCCTGCCCGCCGGCGATGACGCCGACCTCGGTGGTGTCCCCGGTGAGGAGACGATCGAGCCGGTGTTCGGGCTGAAGGCCTACTGGGTGCCCCACGAGGCCCGCAGTCGGGTCACCGCCACGGGCGCCACGGTGGTGGACCGCTCCGCGGTGGTGGTCACCCACCTCGCCGAGGTGGTCCGCGACCACGCCGACGACCTGCTCACCCGCCAGCAGGTACAGCAGCTGGTGGAGTCGCTGCGCATGGACGAGCCGCTGCTGGCCGACGAGGTGGGTACCGAGAGCCTGCCGATGGCCCTGCTGCACGACGTGCTGCGCCAGCTGCTGGCCGAGCGGGTCCCGATCCGCGACCTGGCCCGCATCGTGGAGGCCGTCGCCAACCGCGCCCGGGAGACCCGCAACATCGAGCAGCTGGTCGCCGCCGCCCGCGTCGCCGTCGGTGCCGCGATCGTCGCCCGCCTCGCCCCCCGCGGCGACCTGTCCGTCATCACCATCGCACCGGAGCTCGAGGGAGAGCTCCACGAGCGGGTGCGTGACCTCGACGGGACCCTACAGCTCGCCCTCGAGCCGGAGCGCCTCGCCCCGCTGCTCGCCCAGACCGCCCAGCTCGCCGACGGCGCCGGTGGGGCCCCCACCGCCGTGGTGGTCGGTCAGCTGCTGCGCCGCCCCCTGCGCCGCGCCCTGCTCGCGGCCGGACTCGACCTGCCGGTGCTCGCCTACAACGAGCTGCCCGGCCACCTGCACCTCAACGTGATCGGAGCCGTCGGTGCCCAGACTGTCGACGCCTGAGACCGCCGCTACCGCTGACGACCTCGCTGGCGAGGCCGTCGCTGCCGACGCCGGTGCTGCCGACGCCGGTGCTGACGGCACCCCTGTCACCGGTGCCAGCGCGGTGGTGGAGGCCGCCACCGCCGAGGCCGCCATCGCCGAGGTGCACGAGCGCTTCGGCCCCGGTGCCACCATCGTGGAGGCCCGCCGGGTCCTGCGTGGTGGTATCGGCGGCTTCTTCGCCAAGGAGCACGTGCAGTTGCACATCGCCGGCACCGACCCGGGTGCTGGGGCGCGCGGTGGTGACGCCGGGGGTGGTGAGGCCGGCACCGGCAGCGTCGACGCTCGCCGCGGCCCGGTGGGCAGGGGCGATGTCGCCGCCCGTGCCGTGGCCCTGGCCGCGGAGCTGACCCGTGGTGCCGCGGGAGAGGCCACCGTGGGCGGCGGCGCGGCTGCGTCGCAGGACGACACGCACCTGCCCGGTGCCGGCAGCGGCCGCGGCGGGGCGCCCGGCGCGAACTCGCCGGTGGACCGTCTCCTGGGTCGGGGTCAGACCCCGCAGGACGTCAACGACGCGGACGCGACCGACGTCGACGACACCGTGGACTTCGGGACCTTCCTGCGCACGCAGCTCGCCCGTCAGGGGGGCGGTGCCGGCGGTGCGGATACCGAGGAGGCGCCGCCACCGACGCCGCAGGCCACGGCGGCCGACACGTCCGCTCCCGCCGAAGCGCCCGCGGAGACGGCGGCCGCACGCGGCCCGGAACGCGAGGTGCAGCCCATGCGCTGGCCGGGCAGCCACGACCCGTGGTCGGTCTACGGGGTCGCTGCCACACCGGACCCGCTCGTGGAGGATGCGCGGTTCCCGCCGGTGCAGCCCGCGCAGGCGGCCCCGGAGGTCTCCGCCGTTCCGGTCGTGACGGATGGCCCCGTCACCGAGCCTGCCCCGGCGGCCGCGGTCGCGGACGAGTCCGACACCACGGCCCCCGCGGCCCCCGTCGATGGCCCGTCCTGGTCCACGACCCGGCTGCTGCACCTCGGCCTGCCGGCGAGCCTGGTCCACAACCTCGACGTCGCCGACCCGAAGGATGACCTCAGTTGGGTGGCGGCGCTGACCGACGCCCTGCGCCCGGTGTGCCGTCCCCTGCCCGTAGCGCCCGCGGTGCTGGTCGGTCCCGATGCACCGGCGATCGCCGAGGTGGTCGACCTGCCCGTGGCGCGCAGCCGTACCTGGCTGGACGCGCTCGGTGCCAACCGGTGGCGCCACCTGGTCATCGGCGGGCAGGGGTGGCGCTCGGAGCTCACCGACGAGCCCCTGGCCGTGTCCTGGGTCCGGACCGACGACCTCCCCGACGCGCTGCGGTGCGCCATGGAGCTGGGCCTGGTGCTCGGCTACGGCCCCCAGGGCGGGCAGCTGCGCCGGGCACGCCCCCTCGACGTCGCGCTGGCCGTGCGCGCACTGGTGGAGCAGCCATGAGCCCCGGACCCCTGCGGCGAACGACCGCCGCCGTCGGCCTGCTGTCGATGGTTCCCATCGCCGTGATGGTGCTCACCGCGGCGCTGACGCCCCAGGAAGCGGCCGTGCGTGCCGCCGCCCTCGTGCTGGCTGTGCTGTTGGTCGGCAACCTCGTGCGCATCATCATCACCCAGCTGCTGCACCGGGTGGAGCGCGCCATCCCGGAGGATGCCGAGGTGGACGGCACGCCGATCGGCGGTGGGATGCCCAGCGGCCGTACCGCGGGTGCGGCCGGCGCCGGGGGTATGGCGTCCGGTGGCGCTGGCTCGACAGATCGGGCAGGTGCGGCCGGTGTGGCTGCGGCCGCTCCGGGTGCGTCGGGTACAGGCGCGATCGAGGACGGAGCGCCCCGGCGTCGGGCCGAGGACCAGGTGGACGCGGGGCGCCGCTGACACGTACCCGCCGCCGGTTCCGGGCGGTTCCCGCCGGGTTGCTCGCGTACCATGGCAGGGGCCTGGCCGGCTCCGGTGCGCTAGCAACTGCGGCGACGCGACTGACCCGACCACACGCTGCCGGAGTCCAGCCGCACGGACCCGGTCAGCCCTGCTACCGGCGGCGTTCCGGCAGGCCGAGCAGCAGGTCGCCGGGCTTGAGCTCGTCGAGCGCCGCGTTGTCGTAGCGCAGCATCGTGCCGCGGCGCACCACTGCCATGATCAGCCCGTGGGCCTCGCTGACAGGCCGGCCGATCTCATCGGGGAGCACCTCCCGCTCCTCGATGGCTAGCCCCTGGGAGGTCTGCAGCAGGTCGGTGACCACCGCGGCGACGTGGGGGTTGCGGCTGGTCACCCCGAGCAGCCGGCCCGAGGTCTCCGCGGAGGTGATCACGGCATCCGCGCCGCTCTGGCGGAGCAGGTGGGCGTTCTCCCGCTCCCGGACCGAGGCGACGATGGTCGCGTCGGGGGCGAGCTCGCGGGCGGTCAGGGTGATCAGCACGGCGGTGTCGTCGCGCTCGGGCGCCACGATCACGGCCCGGCACCGCTCGATGTGGGCCTCCAGCAGGGTGCGTGAGCGGCTGGCGTCGCCCGTCACCACGGTGTAGCCGTCAGCCGAGGCGGTCTCGGCCACCTCCGGATCGCTCTCCACGATCACGATGTCCCGGCCGTCGAGGCCGTCGGCGTCGAGGGCGCGGGCAGCCGCCCGACCCTTGACCCCGTAGCCACAGATCACGTGGTGGTCCTTCACGCGCGTCCTCCATCGGTCGTGTCGGATCGTCTCGCGCCACCGGTCGGTGAGCAGCTCCACGGTGGTGCCCACCACCACCAGTAGGAAGGCCACCCGCGCCGGGGTGATCACCAGCAACGCCGCCAGCCGCGCCCCGGGCGTCACTGGCGTCAGGTCCCCGTAGCCAGTCGTGGTCACCGTCACCGAGGCGTAGTACAGGGCGTCGAGCAGCCCGATCGTGCGCCCCGTCTCGTCGACGTAGCCGCCCCGGGTGGCCAGCACCGTCAGCGCTACCACGAACAGCAGACCGACGGCCACCGCGATGCGGCGGCTGAGCGCCCACAGGGGGGCCCGTTGCGGGACCGGGACCCGTGCCCGCGCGCCGTCGATGGCACCACCTTTCGACCCTGGAAGGCGGACGGTAGTCCCTCCGCACCACCGTCGAGGGGCTGCTTGACTCGGGGGTGCACCGTGGCCGGCTCGGGCGGGAGCCTGGCGCCGCTGGCACCTCGCGCGTCCTGCCCCGTGACCGTCGGCCGAGCACCCGTCCACCGCCCGATCGAGGTCTCCCGTGGCAAACCGTCTCTACCTCGCCTCCCTGGAACCCCGGTCCGGCCGTTCCCTGGTGACCCTCGGGGTCATGGAGCTGCTGACGCGCCGGCTCGGTTCCGTGGGCTACCTGCGCCCCGTGGTGCCCTCCAGCAAGGAGCCGGATCCCCGCAGCGAGCTCGTGCGTCGACGCTTCGACCTCGATCTCATGCCCCAGGAGATGGCGATCTTCGGCTCAGATCAGGTCGCCGAGCTGTTCGGTGAGGGTCGGGGTGACGAGGTGTTCAAGGACTTCCTCGACGCCGCGCAGGCCATGGAGGAGCGCTACCCCTTCGTGCTCTACGACGGCTCGGACTACACCGGTGCCGCGGCGTCGCTGGAGTTCGACGTCAACGCCCAGATCGCCAACCACCTCGGTGCCCCCGTGCTGGTGGTGGTCAACGGGGCCGAGCGGCTGCCCGGCGAGGTGCTCGACGCGCTGAGCATCGCACGGGAGTCCCTGATCGCCGAGGGCTGCACCATCGCCGCGGTGGTCGTCAACCGCGTCGACCCGCAGGTGGTCGACGAGGTGCGCGCGACCGTCGCCGAGGCCGAGGGCTCGGAGCCGGTGTGGGTGATCCCCGAGGTCCCGATGCTCGCGATGCCCACGGTGCGCGAGATCGTGGACGAGTTGGGCGCCGACCAGCTCGCCGGGACGGTCACCGACCTCGACCGTGAGGTCAAGGACATCAAGATCGCGGCCATGAGCCTGCCCAACGTCCTCGACCACTACGAGGAGGGCGCGCTGCTGATCACCCCCGGGGACCGCCCCGATGTGATCGCCGGGGCGTTGCTGGCCCGGATGGCCACCACCTTCCCCAACATCGCCGCCCTGATGCTCACGGGCGGCTTCCCCCTCCACCGCAACATCGAGCGGCTGCTCGACGGTCTGGGCGAGGTCACCCTGCCCCTGCTGTCGGTGCCCACCGACACCTACACCACCGCCCGTCGGGTGGCTGCGGTCCCCGCGGTGCTGCGGCCCGGCAACGCCCGCAAGCTGGAGACGGCGCTCGGGGTGTTCGAGGAGCACGTGGACACCGCGGTGCTCGCCGAACGCATCGAGGTGTCCCGTACCGAGCGGGTCACGCCCCTGATGTTCGAGTACGAGCTGCTGCAGCGGGCGCGCTCCGACCGTAAGCGGATCGTGCTCCCCGAGGGCGAGGACGACCGGGTCCTGCGGGCGTCGGAGATCCTACGGCGGCGCAACGTCGTCGACCTGGTGCTGCTCGGCGACGCCGAACAGGTCCGCGCCCGCGCGGACGCGGTCGGTGTGGATCTCGAGGGCCTCGAGCTGATCGACCCCGCCGAGTCCGACCTGATCGAGGAGTTCGCCGCGGAGTACACGCAGATCCGCGCCCACAAGGGCGTGACGATGGAGTTCGCCCTGGAGTCGATGCTCGACGCGAACTACTTCGGGACGATGATGGTCCACCGGGGCCTGGCCGACGGGATGGTCTCCGGTGCCGCCCACACCACCCAGGCCACGATCCGCCCCGCCTTCGAGATCATCCGCACCAAGCCCGGGGTGTCCATCGTCTCCTCGGTGTTCCTGATGGCCATGGCCGACCGGGTGCTGGTCTACGGCGACTGCGCCGTCAACCCCGAGCCCGACGCCGAGGGGCTCGCCGACATCGCCATCAGTTCCGCGGTCACTGCCGAGGCCTTCGGGATCGAACCGCGGGTGGCGATGCTGTCCTACTCCACCGGCGAGTCCGGCAAGGGCCGCGCCGTGGAGCGGGTCCGTGAGGCCACCGCGCTGGTCCGCGAGCGCCGACCCGACCTCGAGGTGGAGGGTCCGATCCAGTACGACGCCGCCGTCGACGCCGGGGTGGGCGCCGCCAAGCTGCCCGGTTCCAGCGTCGCGGGGCGGGCCACGGTGTTCATCTTCCCCGACCTCAACACCGGCAACAACACCTACAAGGCCGTCCAGCGCTCGGCCGGGGCGCTGGCGATCGGCCCGGTGCTGCAGGGGCTGAACAAACCCGTCAACGACCTCTCGCGCGGCTGCACCGTCGACGACATCGTCAACACCGTGACCATCACCGCGGTGCAGGCCCAGGTCTGAGTGCGACGGCCGACGACCCGTGCGGCCACGCCACCGTCCGCCCGTTCGTCCGTTCGCCCGCCAGCCCGCCGCACCCGCGCCCGCACCCGCGCCGCCCCGCCCCACCACCTCGACGTCAGGAGACCCGCATGCAGGTGCTCGTCCTCAACTCCGGCAGCTCCTCCATCAAGTACCGCCTGTTCGATGACGGCGGCGAGGGCAGCGACGGGCTCATCCTGCTCGCCCGGGGACTGGTCGAGCGCATCGGCGAGTCCAGCTCCACCGCCGCCCAGACCGTGGTCGCCGCCGACGGCACGGAGACCGAGGACGTCGAGGACGGCATCGCCATCGCCGACCACGCCGAGGGCTTCCGCTGGATCGTCGACCGCCTGGAGTCGAGCGGGGTGGCCGATGACCTCGGTGCCATCGGGCACCGGGTGGTCCACGGGGGTGAGGAGTTCTCCGCACCGACGGTGATCGACGAGGACGTGATCGCCCGCATCGAGGCCCAGATCCCCCTGGCCCCGCTGCACAATCCCGCCAACCTCACGGGCATCGAGGTGGCACGCCAGCTGCGCCCGGAGCTGACCAACGTCGCGGTCTTCGACACCGCCTTCCACGCCACCCTGCCCGCGTCTGCCTACCGCTACGCCGTGCCCGAGCGGCTGCGCGCCGAGCAGGGCGTGCGCCGCTACGGCTTCCACGGCACCTCCCACGCCTACGTGGCCCGTCGTGCGGCCGCGGCCCTCGGCCGCACGGAGGAGCAGTGCAAGCTCGTCACCCTCCACCTCGGGAACGGGGCCTCCGCGGCCGCTGTGGACGGTGGCCGCAGCGTGGAGACCTCCATGGGGCTCTCCCCGCTGGAGGGCCTGGTGATGGGCACCCGCTCCGGGGATCTCGATCCTGCCGTGATCTTCCACCTGATCCGCGAGGCGGGGATGTCCGCCGAGGAGGTCGAACGGGTCCTGAACCGCGAGAGCGGCCTGCTCGGGCTGTGCGGCGACAACGACCTGCGCACGATCGAGGACCGGGCCGCCGCGGGCGACGAGGCCGCCCAGCTGGCCCTGGACGTCTATGTGCACCGGATCCGCAAGTACCTCGGTGCCTACGCCGCGGTCCTCGGACGGCTGGATGCGGTGGTGTTCACCGCCGGTGTCGGGGAGAACTCCGACACCCTGCGCGCGGCGATCTGCGCCGACCTCGACGTGCTGGGGGTGCGTCTGGACGCGGCCCGCAACGACGGTGTGCGGGCGTCGAAGGCCCCCGACGGGATCGCGGCGGTCCACGCCGACGACAGCGAGGTGGCGGTGCTGGTCATCGCCACCGACGAGGAGCACGAGATCGCCGAGCAGACCCTGGCGGCGCTGGAGGCCTGAGCACGTGCGGGCGGGGCTGTGGCGGACGCCTCCTTGTGAAGGCGGTCCTCGGCGCTGGCCGGGCCGGGCGGGTGGTGGCGCGGACACCGGGCCGTGTCCGGCGCCAGGCCGGGCAGGAGGGACCGGCTGCAGGGCAAGAGTGGAGGTTCGCGGCGGTATACCGCCGCGAACCTCCACTCTTGCTGGCCGCACCCTCCGAACGATCCGTGGTTGCGGGGCCGGGATCAGCGTCGTAGCGGCTGCCACGCGCGGTAGGTCCAGCAGCGCCACACCCACTCCACGGGACCGAACCGGAACCATCTGAGCCACAGCGGGCAGGCCACCAGCAGCAGCGCCCAGGTCCCCGCCACCACGAGCAGGGCGCTGGTGGCGGTCCAGGCGCCGTAGGTGCCGAACCCGATGAACACGATCGTGGTGACCAAGCTCTGGCTCAGGTAGGCGGTCAACGCCATCCGCCCCACCGCCGTCAGTGGCCGCCACGCTCCGACGCGCAGGGCCAGCAGGCTGAGACCGGCGAGGTAGCCGACCGCCAGCACTGGCGCGCCGAGCAGTTGCGCGGGGGTGGCGGCGATCTCCACCCAGGTGCGCTCCAGCTGCCCGGTGGTGCCCGTCGCGGCGCCGACGGGGCCGATGACGCCGAGGACCAGGTTGGCGGGCAGTCCCACGAGGAGGCCGACGCCGGCCAGGCGGCGCAGCAGGCGTCGGTGGTTGCCCGGGTCCGTGGCCAGGCCCGACCGTGTCGCGGCGAAGCCGAGGAGGAACAGCGCCAGCAGCCACGGCACCGTCACCAACGTGCCGCTCTGCACTAGCAGCGCCTCGAAGGCGCGGGCGGAGAGCACGTCGGTGAGGCCGCCCTCGGTGTAGGCGGAGATGGTGGCTGCGCGGCGGCCGTCGAAGAACCCGCCCATCGCGCCGGTGAAGGGGTCCTCCACCGGCGCGTCGGGCATGAGGTCCTCGAGGGCTGCCGCGAGCAGGACCAGGGCCGTTGTCGCCAAGGTGAGGAGCGCGACGATGCCCCCCGACCACCACAACGCGGTGCGCGGCTGGACCTCGACGAACAGCAGGAGCACGAAGCCCGTGACCGCGTAGGCGAAGAGGACATCCCCGGGGAACAGCAGCAGCATGTGCGCCAGGCCGAACACCGCCAGGAGCGTGTAGCGCCGGGCGAGCAGCCGTTGCGCGGACCAGCCGCGGGAGCGGGCCTTGGCGGCCAGCAACCCCGCGCCGACCCCGAACAGGATCGCGAAGCTCGAGATGAACTTGCCCGACGCGAGCCAGCCGACCAGGAAGCCGGTGAGGCGGTCAGCGTCGGCGGCGGGCTCGGGCAGGACACCGGCCAGGGCGTCGAACAGGGCGGGGCCGCGCATCAGCTCGATGTTGACGAGCAGGATCCCGAGCAGGGCGAACCCGCGCAGCAGATCCAGGATGGGTTCGCGGTCGGCGCCGGGGGTGGGGCAGGGGCGCGACCCGGCCGCGGGTGCGGCCGGAGCAGGCGGCGGCGGGGGAGGCGACGGCGGTGGGTCCGCGGACCCCGCTGAGCCGCTCCGGCTCACCCCACGTGCTCGTCGTGACCGAGCGCACGCAGGGCGGCGCGCAGCCGCTCGGCCGCGTCGTCGAGCACCGCAGGGTCGGGGTCGGTCTCCGCCCGGGTGAAGTCGAGGTCGGCCAGTTCGCGCAGCGCCGCCACGTGGACGTGGCAGTGGGGGACCTCGAAACCCGCGATGGCCGTGCCCACCCGTGGTGGGTCGAAGGCCCGCTGGATCGCCTGGCCGACGATCCGCGTCACCTCGCTGACCCGCTGCCAGGTCGCGGCGTCGAGGTCGAGCCAGTGGTCCACCTCGACGCGCGGGACGACCAGGGTGTGGCCGGGGGACAGGGGCCCGATGGAGAGGAAGGCCACCACGGTGTCGTCACGCCAGATGAAGCGGCCGGGCAGTTCGCCCTCGATGATCCGGGTGAAGACGCTGGGCATCGTCGGCCTCCTGTTCGCTCCGAAAGCGGCGCCGCCGTGTGGCCGTGGAGCGGGTGACCGGGATCGAACCGGCACCTCCTGCTTGGAAGGCAGGGGCTCTACCATTGAGCTACACCCGCGGGTGGCACGAGCGTAGCGAGGACCTCGCCGGAGCTGGCCGCTAGCGTGGCCCGTCACGGCCGGGAGTGCCCGGCCAGGATCGACCAGGAGCCACGTATGACCACGATGAAGGACCGGTTGCGGATCGTCCCGGAGTTCCGTCCCGACGAGTACGACCGCTACCGCGAGCTGGTGTTCGGCAACCTCGAGCGGCGGCTCGAACGGTGGCAGCCGGAGCAGGTGGAGCTGGAGCTGTCGGTCAACGAGCGCGACACCAACTCCCAGCGCACGGTGTTGAACTGCTGGATCGCCGGGCTGCCGAAGATCGTCGGCACCTCGACGGAGGAGGACCTCGACAAGGCCGTGGTCGAGGTCCGCAACGACGTCCGCCGCCAGGTCAACCGACTGGTGACCCGCAAGGAGGACGCCCGCAACCGCGGCGAACGCTGAGCCCGGCCGGACCCGCCTGCGGCGCTACTGGTCGGGGTGGCCGGATTCGAACCGGCGGCCCCCTGCTCCCAAAGCAGGTGCGCTAACCAAGCTGCGCCACACCCCGTGGCCCCCGCAATGTAGCTAGCCCGTCGCAGGCGTCGCTGCGCACGCACCGCCCGTCCCGTGCCGCTGCGCGGCGTCCCCGGATGGACAGGGCCGCCCGCAGGTGGAACCATCCGCGGCCGAGCGTGCCCCCGCCAGGCGCCCCGGGCCAGCGACCTTCCGCCGGCGCGGCCGCCGCGGGCGGGCACACCACGGCACACCACGGCACAACCCACGGCACAACCCACCGCACACCCCACCGCACACCCCACCGAACGCCCACCCACGCACCGAGGACCCACCCACCGTGAAGACGTCCGTCGAGACGATCGACCCCGTCCAGCTCAAGCTCACCGTCGAGGTGGAGCCCAAGCGCGTCAAGCAGGCCATGGACCGCGCCGCCCGCGAGCTCGCCAAGCAGGTGGACATCCCGGGCTTCCGCAAGGGCAAGGTGCCCCGCCGTCTGCTCGAGCAGCGTTTCGGTGAGGGCGTGATCGCCCAGACCGCCATGGAGGAGGCGCTCAACGAGTACTACGGCGAGGCACTCCGGGCGGAGGACATCGACCCCGTCGCCCAGCCGGAGGTCGACGTCGACACCTTCGACGAGGCCGAAGGCTGCGTGTTCACGGCCACGATCCAGATCCGTCCCACCTTCGACCCGCCGGACCACACCGGCATCTCCGTGACCTTCCCGGAGTGGGACATCGACGAGGACGAGGTCGACGACCAGCTGACCTCGATGCGCGAACGCTTCGCCGAGGTCGACGAGGTGGAGCGTGCCGCCGGTGAGGGCGACCTGGTCACCCTCGACCTCGAGGTGGAGGTCGACGGGGAGATCCTCGAGGACGCCACGGTGGAGGACGCCCTCTACGAGGTCGGCTCCGGCGGGGTCACGCCGCAGCTCGACGAGGAGGTCCTCGGCAAGGAGGCCGGTGACACCTTCAGCTACGACGACGAGCTGCCCGAGGACTACCCCGTGCACGGCGGCGAGGAGTCCACCTTCCACGTCAGCGTCAAGGACGTGCGGGAGAAGACCCTGCCCGAGCTCGACGACGACTTCGCCACCTCCGCCTCGGAGTTCGACACCATCGAGGAGCTGCGCAGCGACCTGCGCCACTCCCTGCAGCGCCGCCGGGTCGAGCAGGCCCAGCACGAGCTGCGTGGCCGCATCCTCGAGGCCTACCTCGCCCGGGTCGACCTGCCCCTGCCACCGGCGTTGATCGACGCCGAGGTGGACAGCCGCAACCACGAGCTCGAGCACCAGGCGGAGCGGTTCGGGATGAGCGCCCTCCAGCTGCTCGAGGCCCAGGGTCTCACCCCCGAGGAGCACGAGGAGCAGGTCCGCAGCCAGGCCGAGGGCTCGGTCAAGGCGCAGCTGGTGCTCGACGCCCTCGCCCGTCAGCTCGAGCCGGACCTGCAGCCCGCCGACATCGACGCGGAGATCGTCCGCCACGCCGAGGCCAACGGTGTCGACCCCCAGGAGATCGCCCGGATCGTCCAGGAGCAGGGCTCCCTGCCGGCACTGATCGGCGACATCGTCCGTCGCAAGACGATCGACGAGATCGTCGCCGCCGCCGAGGTGGAAGGTGGCCCGAGCGAGGAGGAGCTGATCGAGCTCGGCCTCGCCGAGGACCCCGAGGCTGCTGCCGAGGTGGAGGACGGCGACGACGGCGAGGCGGCCGGGGCTGCCGGTGACGCCCCCGGCATCATCGTCCCGGGGCAGGACGACGACCAGGATGGCGGCGACCAGGAGCTGATCGTCCCGGGCCGGGACTGAGCCGTCGGCGCCCACCGTCGGACGGTGGGGGCCGCACACCCCCAGGACGCAGGTCACCCCGGCTCGCACAGCACGGCGCCCCGGACCGCGAGGTCCGGGGCGCCGTGCTGTGGGCGGTGCGCGCCGTCGCCGGCACGCACCTTCAGTGCTGGTGGCTCACGGCTCCATCGGCATCGGCGACACCGGCTCGCTGTCGGGGTCGAACCCGGAGCTGGCGAGCAGCTGCTCGGCGATGCCGTCGTCGAAGTCGTCGCTGTCGGCGGTGTAGTTGAACAGGGCCAGGGCACCGTCCTCGCGCTCGGCGATGATGGACACCTCGGAGATGTCGGTGTCGATCTCGCCCTGCTCGAAGGGCAGGTCGAGGTAGCGCAGCTCGACGGCGCGCTCGGCACCGCTGATCTCGATCTCCTGGTCGACGTCCGGGTCCTGTTCGACGGACTCGCGGGCGTCGGCGAGGATCTGCTCGAAGCCCATGTCCTCGGGCAGCGCGTCGGGCAGCAGCACCTGGGCGGCGACCTGCTGGAGCCCCTCGGGAGCCGAGGTCACGCTGATGCCCTGGGCGAAGGCCATCTGGTCGAAGGTCCAACCCTCGGGCGCGGGGACGATCAGCCCGTTGGCCGCGAGCACGCCGTCAGCGACGAGCTCGTTGGGGTCCTCGAGGTCGGCCATGGGGTCCTCGTCGAGCCCGTCGAGTCCGTCGAGCTCGTCCTCGAGCCCTTCGAGGTCCTCGAGCTCCTCGACGCCGTCGGGGTCACCGTCCTCACCGGTCTGCGGGTCGTCGGCGCCCTCGCCGCAGGCGGCCAGCAGCAGGGCCGCTGCGGCGCCGGCGAGCAGGGCCCGACCGCGGGCGCGGGGGCGGTGGGCCGGTCGGGGTGGGTCGGTGTGCGGGAGGTGGGGACGCACCTGAACTCCTGGGTCGTGGTGGGACGACGGTACGGGTGGTGCGGCCGGGGCGCGCGGCGGGGGGTGCTCGATGGTCCCCGGCCACAGCAGGCCCAGGCGGGGGTGCACCTTGAGCGGACACGGCGAAACCCCGGGGTCGGTACCGGGGGCATCGGTACGCTGCGGCACCCAGGACCGAACCGGTCCCGTCCCCAGAAGATGAAGGATCCGCGGTGGAGCACTCCCCGATGATGCCCGGTGGGTTCGGCCTGCCCTCACCCGACAGCTACGTCGTCCCGACGGTGATCGAGCAGACCAACCGTGGCGAGCGCGCCTTCGACATCTACTCGCGCCTGCTGCAGCAGCGGATCATCTTCCTCGGCACCCCCGTCAACGACGAGATCGCCAACGTCGTGATGGCGCAGCTGCTCCACCTCGAGTCCGAGGACCCCGACAAGGACATCGCCCTCTACATCAACTCGCCCGGCGGGTCGATCACGGCGCTGTTCGCGATCTACGACACGATGGAGTTCATCGGCAACGACGTGTCGACCATCTGCATGGGCCAGGCGGCCTCCGCCGCCGCGGTGCTGCTGGCGGCGGGGACCCCCGGCAAGCGCTTCGCCCTGCCGCACTCGCGCATCCTGTTGCACCAGCCCTCCGGTGGTGCGGAGGGGCAGTCGGTCGACATCGAGATCCAGGCCCAGGAGATCCTGCGCATGCGGGATCTGCTCAACGAGATCCTCGCGGAGAAGACCGGCAAGACCGCCGAGCAGGTCAACGCCGACACCGACCGCGACTTCATCCTCGACGCCTCCGCTGCCAAGGACTACGGCCTCATCGACGAGATCATCTCCAGCCGCAAGGCCAAGAAGGTCTGAGTGGCCTGGGGGCAGGAGCCAGCACTCCACCACGAACGCGCCGCGTGCCGACATGGCGCGCGGCGTTGCCGTACCATCGTCGGACGCGGAGGAGGACGCGCCGGGTCGGGGAACCGGGCCCACGGGGTGTCACCGCTCCTCCGTCGGTCGGCGCGAGACGGGCAGCGACGAGCGAAGGACCGCGAGGATGGCGAAGTTCGGCGAGGGCGACGCCCTGCTGAAGTGCTCCTTCTGCGGGAAGTCGCAGAAGCAGGTCAAGAAGCTCATCGCGGGCCCCGGGGTCTACATCTGCGACGAGTGCATCGACCTGTGCAACGAGATCATCGAGGAGGAGCTCTCCGAGCCCGCCGAGCTCGAGCTCGACGAGCTGCCCAAGCCCAAGGAGATCTACCACTACCTCGATGACTACGTCGTCGGCCAGGACTCCGCCAAGAAGACGCTGGCCGTCGCGGTCTACAACCACTACAAGCGCATCCAGGTCGACACCCGCGGACCCGGCGCGGCCGAAGAGGTCGAGCTACAGAAGTCCAACATCCTGCTGCTCGGTCCCACGGGCTCCGGCAAGACCCTGCTCGCCCAGACGCTGGCGAAGCTGCTGAACGTGCCCTTCGCCATCGCCGACGCCACGGCGCTGACCGAGGCCGGCTACGTCGGTGAGGATGTGGAGAACATCCTGCTCAAGCTGATCCAGGCCGCCGACTTCGACGTCAAGAAGGCCGAGACGGGCATCATCTACATCGACGAGGTCGACAAGATCGCCCGCAAGTCGGACAACCCCTCGATCA
>SKTN01000088.1 GCA_007117945.1 Nitriliruptoraceae bacterium
TGAGCAGGGCCGGGCACAGGGCCGCGAGGGCCGGTCACAGGGCCACGAGCGGGCCCGCGACCCGCGCCGACCCGCGGCTCCCAGCGGCACGACCCCGACGACGGGCATCGGCGGCGACGTGCGCAGCACCCAGCTCGGCGGCAACGCGCTGGACCAACCGGAAACGGAGGCCGACCGACGCCGGCTGCGCACCCAACGGGCCCTGCGCTCACCCCGCGCCGTGCGCCAGACGATCCTGCTACGCGAGATCCTCGGCCCGCCCGTGGCCCTGCGCCGGCACCGCGAGGACCCACCGAGCCTCAGCGACTGACGCCGGTGTCCTCCTCGAGCATCGCCTCGAGGGGGTCGTAACCCGTCCGACGGGCCTGCAGTGCGCCCGGGTCGCGGTACAGCCGTGCCGCCCGCGGCAGGGAGCCGAGTCGGTGCTGGATCCGCCGCCACCGCCCGGACCCGGCGAACACGTCCGCACCCGAGGTGGGCTGCGCCGGTACGGGCTCGCCCGGACGTCCCGTGATCAGCAGCACCACGGAGCCCAGGACCAGCGCACCCGCCAGCAGGGTCCTCGTCGTGACGACCTCGCCGAGGAACAGCCATCCGAGCCCCACGGCGACCACGGGGTTGATGTAGGCGTAGGTGCCCACCAGGGTGGTGCTGGCGTTGCGCAACAGCCACGCGTAGGCCGTGTAGGCCACCAGGGAGCCCGCGATCGTCAGGTAGGCGAAGCCGAACCAGGCCGCGGCACTCACCCCGCGCAGCTGCAGACCCGAGGCCTCACCCAGGAGCAGGCCCAGCAGGGCGAACAGCCCCGCCGCCGCGAGCATCTCCAGGCTCGCCGCCACCATCGGACGGCGCGGGCCGCTGCTGGCACGGCTGCGCATCGAACCCGCCGCCCAGCTCGCCGCCCCGGCCAGGGCCAGCAGGACCGCACCGAGCTGTCCGCCACCGGGGTCGACCAGCACCCCGATGCCGGCCAGGCCGACCAGGAGCCCGAGCCAGGCCCGGGACGACAACCGCTCGCCGAAGATGCCACGGGCGAACAGGGCCAGGAACAGCGGCACCGTGGCAGCCAGGAGGGCGGTGAGCCCCGAGGACAGCCGGGTCTGCGCCAGCACGATCAACCCGGTGCCCGCCACGAGCAGCAGCCCCCCGGTGACGGTGGCCTGGAGCAGGTGCACCGGACGGATCCGGTCACCGGCGCGGTCGCCACGACGGCTCGCGACCGCCAGCAGGAGGCCGCCTGCCAACAGGAAGCGGGCCGCCATCACCAGCATGGGCGGCAGCTCCGCGACCACCACCGCGATCGCGAGGTAGGTGGAGCCCCACACCACGTAGACCACCGCCAGCGCCGTACCCAGCAGGGCGACGCGCCGGGGTATCGCCACCCCTGCAGCGCGGTGGCCGATGAAGGGCAGCCGTTGCAGGGGTGCAGGCAGGGAGAGGGAGCTGTTGGCCGACACGACGCACCTCGGTGGAGCTGCTGGTGAGTGGAGGGCTGCACACCGCGACGGGACACCGACCGGACCGCCCTTCCGGGCCACCCGGGAGGGCATCTGTTACAGTACAGTTCTACAATCGAGGCCGTACAGATGCAGCATAGCGGGTACGAGCTGTCCGGCGGCACCGCCGGCGAGTTGGTCCGACACGTCGAGGACGGCGTGCTCGCGGGCGCCCTGCGACCGGGGACGGTCCTGCCCTCCGTGCGGGCCCTGGCCGGGCAGTTGGAGCTGTCACCCACCACCGTCGCGAAGGCCTACCGCGAACTCCGCCGCCGTGGGGTGGTCGTCACCCGCGACCGGTCGGCCACGGTCATCGCCCACCGGCCACCGCTCAGGCTCCGGCTCGCGCCCTTCGTCCCCGAGGGCGCCCTGGACCTCGCCACGGGCAACCCCGATGCCACGCAGCTGCCCTCCCTGGAGCCGGCGATCCGCTCCCTGCCCACCGTCCAGCACCGCTACACCGACGACGTGCTGCTCCCCGACCTCCTGGCCGTCGCCACGGCAGCGCTGGACGAGGACGGCCTGCCGAGCGACCACCTGCTGGTGGTGGGCGGCGGCCTCGACGGCATCGAACGCGTCCTGGAGGTCCACCTGCGCCTCGGTGACCGCGTCGCCGTGGAGGACCCCGGCTACCCGGGCTCCCTGGACCTGGTGCGCACCCTCGGGCTCGAGCCCGTCGGCATCGAGGTGGACGACCACGGGCCGGTCCCCGCCTCCCTGGCGGCGGCGCTCGACCGGGGTGTTGCGGCGGTGCTGGTCGTCCCCCGGGCGCAGAACCCCACGGGCGCGGCGCTCACCCCCGAGCGGGCCACCGAGCTGCGTGCCGCCCTCGAGCACCACCCCGAGGTGCTGGTGATCGAGGACGACCACGCGGCGCCGATCGCCGGGACACCCCCGGTGTCGCTGACCGCCGGCCGTCAGCACTGGGCGGTGGTGCGCTCCGTCGCCAAGTGGCTCGGTCCGCAGCTGCGCCTGGCCGTACTGGTGGGTGACGAGGCCACGGCCACGCGCGTGCTGGCCCGGCAGCGGATCGGCACCGGCTGGGTCAGCCAGCTCCTCCAGCACGTGGTCGCGACGACCTGGCGGCAGGCCCGCGACGACCGGACCCTGCCGCGGGTCGCCGACGTCTACGCCGGGCGGCGCCAGGCCCTGCGCACCGCCCTGGCGACCCAGGGCATCCCCGCCCGGGGCACCACCGGCCTCAACGTCTGGGTCGAGGTGGCCGAGGAGGTGCCCGTGGTGCAGGGGCTGGCCGAGCTCGGCTGGGCGGTGGCCGCGGGTGAGGCCTTCCGCATCGCCTCACCGCCGGCGATCCGCATCACCACCGCGGCGCTGCCCGAGGAGGCGGCAGCCGCGCTGGCTGGTGACCTCGCTGCCGTCCTCGAGCGCCGCCTACCCGGCCGACGCGGCTGAGCACGAGCTGCCCGCCCGTCGCGCGCGGGCCTCGCCGGCGGGCGTGGCCCGGAGGAGTGGACGGCTACCCTTCCCTCCCGTGGCCACCGACCAGCGACCAGGGGACCACCCGGATGCGCCCCGGGTGCGGGTCGTGCTCCTCACGGGGCCGAGCGGTGCGGGCAAGTCCGTGCTGGCCGCCCGCAGTGGGCTGCCGACGGTGTGCCTCGACGACTTCTACCGCGACGGCGACGCACCCGACCTGCCCCGCCACGGGTCGGGGCGCATCGACTGGGACCACCCGGACGCCTGGGACGCCGATCGCGCCCTGTCCGTCCTGGAGACCCTCGCGACCTCGGGCCACGCCGAGCTCCCGATCTACGACATCTCCCGCGACCGCAGGGTCGGCTCCCACCACCTCGACGTCCGTGGCGCACCCGTGGTGATCGCCGAGGGCATCTTCGCGGCGGAGCTGATCGGGCCCTGCCGGCAGCGCGGGCTGCTGGCCGACGCGCTGTGCCTGGCCGACGGCCGCACCCGCACCTTCTGGCGGCGGCTGCGCCGGGACCTGCGGGAGGCGCGCAAGGCACCCATGACCCTGCTGCGTCGGGGGTGGCAGCTGCGCGACGGCGAGCCCGCCCTCCTCCACCGACACGCGGCCCTCGGCGCCGAGGTGGTGGATGGGGACGCTGCCCTGGAGCGCCTGCGGGCCCTGGCCACCGACCTGCCCCCGGCCCGCAACGACGCGGCATGACGGGGCATCCCGCCCACCCGGACCCCGGGGCCGGCTCGGCCCAGGACCGGCTCACCGCCCTCGGCGAGCGGCTGCGCTCCAGCGGCACACCGTCGCCACCACGCCCGGCCGGCCGGCGCTGGGAGGCCAGCACCGCGCTGGTGCTCGCGCCCGGCGAGCAGGATGTGGAGGTCGCCATCATCGAGCGCACACGGCGCAGCGATGACCGGTGGTCGGGGCAGCTGGCCCTGCCGGGCGGCCGGCGCGACCCCGGGGACGCGGACCTGGCGACGACCGCCGCCCGGGAGGCCGGCGAGGAGGTGGGCCTGGCCCTCGACCGGCCCCTGGCACAGGTCGCCGAACAGCGCGCCCGCGTGCGCCCCGGCGTGGTGGCCTGTTTCGCCTTCGCCCTGGCCGTGCGTCCCACGCTGGTGCCCGAGCCCCGTGAGGTCGCCAACGCCTGGTGGGTCCCGCTGCACCACCTCACCGACCCCGCCAACGCCACCTCGGTGCGCCACCGCGGGGTGCGCTTCCCCGCCATCGACGTGCAGGGACGGGCCCTGTGGGGCCTGACCCTGCTGCTCCTGGAGCGCTTCGCCGCGCTGGTGGACCTCGAGCTCGCCACGCGGTGAGTCCTGCGGGCGCTGGTGGGTGCGGCGACCGCCGTGACACCGGCCGGGCCGCGCCCGATCAGGGCTGGGGATCCTCGGACGGGTCGGAGGCGGCGGACTCCGCAGCAGCGATCCCCGGAGCGGCGGGAGCCGTCGGCGCGTCCACCGCACCCCCGAAGCGGCGGTCGCGACCCTGGTAGGCGGCCACGGCCTCCGCCAGGGCGTGGCGGTCGAAATCGGGCCACAGGGTCTCGACGAAGATCAGCTCCGCGTAGGCCGCCTGCCACAGCAGGTAGTTGGAGAGCCGCTGCTCGCCGCTGGTGCGCACCAGCAGGTCGACCTCGGGCATGTCCGGGTCGTACAACCGGCTCGCCACGGCCTCCTCGTCCACCGCGGCGAGCCGTCCCGCGGCGAGGTCGGCGGCAGCGGCTGCAGCGGCGTCGGCAAGCTCGGCCCTGCCTCCGTAGTTGAAGGCGATGCGCAGGGTCAGGCGCCGGTGCCGGGCGGTCCGCGCCTCCGTGTCCTCGATGAGGCGGACCAGACGCCGGGGCACCGGCCGTGTCCGGCGGCCGATGAAGCGCACCCGCACCTCGCGCTCGTCGAGCTCCTCGACGCGCCGCAGGAGCAGGGCCTCGTTGAAGCCCAGCAGGAAGCGCACCTCGCTCGGCGGTCGGCGCCAGTTCTCCGTGGAGAAGGCGAAGACCGTCAGGTCGCTGATTCCCAGGTCGAGGGCACCCGCGACGGTGTCGAACAGGGCCGCCTCACCCGCCTCGTGGCCGGCGTTGCGCGACAGCCCCCGGCGGTTCGCCCACCGCCCGTTGCCGTCCATGATCAACGCCACATGCCCGGGGAGTCGGTCCGAGTCGAGGCGGTGGGCCGTGAGCAGATCCATCTCGCTCACCGGGTGCTCCTGCAGGGTCGACGCCGGGCGGGACCGTAGCGCCCGGATCCACCGACGTACGCGCTCCGTACCCTGCGGGGGTGATCACCACGCTGCGACGTTGCGCGACCTGCCAGGCGTCATCACGGGCACCTCACGCCCGGTGGTGCCCCCGGTGTGGCGCCGCACTGGAGCGGGTCCCCGTCGCGCCACGCCGCCGGCCCCGGCGTCGCCGGCGCGACGGGGACGGCCCCGAGCAGCCCGCACGCCCCCGCCGGGTGACCGCGGGGGCCATCGTGCTGCTCCTGCTCGCCGGGCTGACCCTGACCACGCTGGACCTCGGCGAGGTGCGCCTGCCCTCCCGCCCGGCCACCCCGCCAGGGGAGGGTGAGGTGGACCTGCAGGCCGCCCGGGACGCGCCCGCGGAGGACCTGGGGGGCGCCGGCGCCGGACCGCGGGAGCCCGGCAGCACGGGCCTGTCCCTGGCTGATCCCCCCGAGGATGCGCCGTGGTTGACCGAGGACGGGGAACCCTGGAGCGGTGACCTCACCCTCGATGCTCCGGCCTCGGCGGCCGGCACGGCCACCGCCGGCGAGCTCCAGCCGGTGCCACTGGACGGCACGGGCTGGCGGATCGAGCTCGGTAGCGCCGCGGTGGCGGCCACCGGCGACGACGAGGCGGTGGTCGTCGGCACCCGCGACGGCGTGGTCCACGCCCTGGATGCCCGCACCGGCGAACCGCGGTGGGCCACGGAGCTCGGCACCCCCGCGGCGCAGGTGCTCCTGCACGGGGAGTCGGCCCTCATCCGCCACGGCGGGGGGCAGGCCAGCGTGCTCGACCGGGACACGGGCGAGCTGCTGTGGCGGCGGGCGCCAGGGCTCGAGGAGGACCGGGTGCTGGCGATCGGCGCCACCGATGAGGTGGTCCTGCTGGTGCTCGGGCTCCCCGACCGACCACGCCTGCTGGCCGTCGACGGCCGCGACGGTGCCCGACGCTGGGAGGCGCTGCTGACCGAGGGGTGGCTCGCCGACGCCGAGGGAGCGGTCGTCCCCGTCGGGGTGGTGGATGACGTGCTGACGGGCTTCGACGGCGCCTCCGGGGAAGCGCGCTGGGAGCGCACCCTCGGCCCGGACGAGCGGCCCACCGAGCTGGTGGGCGAGCTGGTGCTGCTGGCGGCCAGCGACGGCTACCGGTGGATCGACGCCGCCTCCGGTGACCTGGCCTTCCTGTCCGGCCAGCTGCTCGGCTCCTGGCTGTCCCACCCCGAGGACGGCCTCGTGCTGGCCAGCTCCGGCGGCACCTCCCTGCTGGCGTCGGCCGACGGTGCCGGCGCCGAGCGGTGGCGCACCTCCCTGCCGCGCGTGGGGGGCCGACGGGAGTGCTGCATCGGCCTCGCAGCCACCACCACGGGCGAGGTACTGGTGACCGACCGTCGGGGTCCAGAGCCGATCGTGCGGCTCCTCGACCCCGGTGACGGCGAGGTGGTCACCGACCTCAGCACCCTCGAGGAGGTCGCCGGCCGCCAGGTGCTCACGGTGACGGCGAGCACGGCCATCGTCGGTGGGACCGCGGGGACCCTGGGTATCGACCGTGAGGCGCGTACCGCACGCTGGCGCGTCCCCGAGCGCAGCCAGCTGCTGAGCGCCGATCCGGTGCTGCTCGCCACGGTGCGGGGCGGCATCGGCCACGGGCAGCCCTCCACCAGCCTGCTCGCACCACCGTGAGCGGCA
>SKTN01000284.1 GCA_007117945.1 Nitriliruptoraceae bacterium
CCGACGGGTTCTACCCCTTCGTCACCCACAAGTTCGCCAACGTCCCCAAGGGCGCGGTCGGGGTGTTCCTCGTCGGTGACGTCGACGCCGGCGCCTCCCACTGAGTCACGGCTGCCGGCCACCGCGTCCGCGGTGCGGCACAGGTTGGGAGGCCAGCATGCGACTCGAGCTCGGCCGGCGCGCCGACTACGGCATCCGTGCCATCGTGGACCTCGCCCGGTACGCCCACCACCCGCAGCGCCGCACGACCCGGGTCATCGCCGAGGCCATGGACATCCCCGTCGGCTACCTCCCGCAGATCCTCGCCGAGCTCGTACGGGCCGAGCTCGCGATCTCCGTTCCGGGACGCGACGGGGGCTATCACCTGGCACGTGACCCCCACGACATCGACCTCCTCGAGGTCCTCCAGGCCGTCGATGGTGAGCCGCGCTCGACCGTCTGTGTGCTGCGCGGCGGCCCCTGCCGGTGGGACGACCGGTGTGCCGTCCACGACCCCTGGTCGCGCGCCCAGGAGGCCATGCTCCAGACCCTCTCGTCGACCACCCTCGCCGACGTCGTCGCGAACGGTGTCACCCCCGACGTCGGCACCCACGTGGCCGCCGATGGGTTCGAACCCACCTCGAGCTGGCCTCCGCATGTCGGGCTCCGCCGACCGGAGCGGGATCAGGGGCCGACGGCTCCGCCGAAGCGCTAGCCGGGTGTGGCACCTCCGCGAGCTCGGGCCGGTGGCGGTGAGGATCCCTGTTCAGCCCGACGGTGTGGTGACCGTCAGGTGGGAGATGCAGGCGGTGGGTCGTGCCCAGGGGATGAGGTCCTCCACCTCGATGCTGGCACCGATCTGGTCGAGGGCGCCGCGCATGAGGCCGAGGTGGATCGAGCAGACCACGTCCTGGTGCTCGCGGGCGACGTCGAGGAAGGGGCAGCGGCGCAGCACGAGGCGGGGCTGGTCGGCGTCCTCGTCCTCGAGTTCGGGGGCGAAGCCGAACTCCTCGAGCAGGGTGACGAGCCGGTCGAGGGCCTCGGTCGTGCCGAGCCGTGCGAGGGGTGTGGGCTGGTCGACGACGAAGCCGCCCCAGGCTCTGCCGGCCTGCTCGGCCGTGGCTGCCGGGTCCTGGCTGGTCGCGGCCAGCGAGCTGGCCAGGATCGTGGCGAGGAACCGGTAGCCGTCGTCGGCGGCGTCGGGGGCCGGTCCTCGCGCTACCGCGCGGTACAACAGCCGGGGGCGGCCGGGACGGTCGCGGTCCTCGGTGACGGGTTCGACCAGTCCGGCGTCCTCGAGGACACCGAGGTGGGTGCGCACGGTGTTGACGTGGAGGTCGAGGCGCTGGGCCAGTTCGGCGGTGTCGAGGTCGGGCTCGTCGTGCAGGACCTCGAGGAGCCGGGCCCGGACCGGGCTGGACAACGCCCGGTACACGCGCAGCTGCGCGGGGGTCTCGCGGCGGTGCCGGCTCATGGGGCCACCGTAGCTTCGGCCGGAGGAGGGCGGTCGTGCGAGGGTCTGCTCACGATCGTGCGGACACCAGCTCCCGGGGCTGTCCGGGTCTGCGGGTGATGGTCACCGGGAGTCCGTCGGCCAGTGCGGCGGCGAGCGCAGCGCCGGCGTGCTGCAGGAGCTCGTGGCGTTGGTGTCTGTCGATGCGGTTGCGGCTGCGGTCGTAGCCGGGCTCGCGCACCGACAGCACGGCGAGCTGTGCGCGGTCACCGTGGGCCTGGACGAGCAGGCCGAGGTCGAGCTGTGGCCAGCCGGTGGCCTCCTCGTCGCCGGTCCAGCGGATCCAAGCGGTTGCGGGTTCCTCCGGCCGGGCGGGACGTGCCAGGACGCGTGGTCGGGCGGGGGCACGGAACCTGCCGGCCTCGAGGGCGGCGTGGGCGCGGGAGATGGCGACGGTCGTGGCGCGGGTGGCGAGGTCGTCGAGCCCGGTCAGCAGCCAGTGACGGGCGGTGTCGGGGTCGGTGTCGAGGTCCTGGAGGTGGTGGAGGAACAGGGGTCTGCGGTCGAAGGCCCGCGTCCCGCCGTCGCTGAAGGGGGTGTCGGTGGTGTCGCCGTCCAGCTGGAGGGCCAGTTCGTGGAGGAACCGCTGGATGGACACCTCGACGATGCGTCGGCGGTGCAGCCGGTCGATGCGGCCCGTGGCGAGCTCCGCGTCGGGGGAGCGGTGGGAGAGCAGCAGCAGGCGTGCGCCGTACCGTGGCTGCGGGGTGATGACCAGCCGCCCGGTCAGTGCCGGCCAGCCGGTGGTTGCCTCGTCGCCGTGCCAGGCCACCTCGGCGCCGCCCAGCTCGTGGGAGTTGGTCACCCTGGCCGTGGTGGTGGGCAGGGCGGTGACGGTAAGGCCCCAACGGGTGGTCTGGGGACCCATCGCCGTCAGCGCGCTGGCGGTGGCCGTGGGCACCCGGTCCATGAGGGTGCCGGTGAGGTCGCGATGGAGGGTGGTCGCCTCGCCGGCGAGGGGGACGGAGGCGTACAGGTGGAAGGGCAGCGACATGGCTGCTCCCTTCAGGCGGCAGGCGCGTCGTCGGTCGAGGTCACGGTCAGGAGCACGACGCAGTCGGAGATCGCCTCGAGGGTGTGGGGACCGGTGGGGCATGCGGCCCACAGGCCATCGGTGAGGGTCAGCGCTCCGTCGTCATGGGTGAGCACGCAGGTGCCGTGGATGCCGAGCAGGGTAGTCGGTCCCGGAGCGACGTGTTCCTGCAGCTGTTGGCCGGCGGTGAGTGCGAGCAGGGTCTGCTTCAGCGGGGAGCCGGGGCCGGGGGTCATGGTGCGGGCTGAGCGTCCCGAGCGCAGCTGGCTGGCCTCAGAGAGCAGCTCCTGCGCGGCGTGGCGGAGGTCGAGTGGCCCCTCAGTCGGGGTCGGTGTCCGTCGTGGCGCGTGGACGTCGGTGGCCATCGGGTCGTTCCTTCGTTCGTGTGGCTCGGTGGCGTGGCTGGGCGGTGTTGGTGCCGGTCCGGTGCGTGTTGGTCAGCGGGTACCCGGTGTCGCGGGCCTGCGGGTGAACCGCAGGCGCCACGCGTCGGGTCCCCGTTGCAGGTACTCGATGTCGAAGGCGCCGGGGGATCGCTGGCCGATCTGGCCGAGCAGCGGCAGCGGCTCGTGCGGCGCGACCAGGATGAGGGTGGCGGTGGGTGCGACCGCGTCCAGCGCACCGAAGATGGTCGCATGGCGGATCGCGTGCGGGATCGTGCGCGCATCGAGCTCCGGCTCGCCGCCGTCATCGTGGCAGGTGCAGGCGTGGCCGTGTGGCGGCGTGGCTGTCGACGATGTGGCCGGGGGTAGGTCGCCAGGTGTCTCGTGCTGCTCGTGCAGCGCCTGCATCTCGGCGGACAACTGCGCCAGGGAGGTGCCGGGCGCCGCTGCCAGCGCGGGCAGGAGCAGGTCGTCCTCCTTGGCGACGTGGGTCTCGCACAGCGCCTGCACCGCGCCGGCGTGCAGCACGGCGGTCGGTGCGTCGGCGGCCGACCGCAGGCGGGTGACGAGCTCGTCGAGCAGCGCCCGCTCGTGGAGCAGGGCTCGGACGAGGGGTGCGAGGTACTGCGATCCGCGCGCAGCCGGGTACAGCACCTGCTCCTCGGTGGCGAGGTGGGGGAGGAGTTCCGCCCGGTACCACGCGGCCAGCGCGTCCCGGTCGCCCTGCCAGGCTCCTCCCGTCCGCGCGCTGGCCACCAGCGCGTCCGTCCGGGTGGCGAGCCCACCGAGCAGTTCCGCGTGCTCGTGCGCGCTGGATCCGAGCGCGTCGCTGTCAGCCTGGGTCGAGGCGAGGGAGGTGGTGGGCACCGGGACGTCCTTCTCGGGATGATGTTTACATGAAGTCTAACAGTTTTTCAGGACTAATCAACGGCCGGGTCGCCAGGATGGGCTGTCCCGACGGACATGGCCGACCTGGCCGGGATCCGCGAGCACTTCGACACCGCCGAGGACGGGCTGCACACCCGCCGCCACGGGATCGGTGGACAGGAGGCCTCCTGCACGCGATCGACGACGTGGTGGCCACCGGTCCGCTCGAGGCCGACGTCGACCAGATCGATGGGCTGCGCTCCGTCGGCCCCGACCGCACGGGTCGGCTGCTGGCGGGGTCGCGACCCGGTGCCGCAGGCCGGGGACGTCCTGTCTCACGCTGGTGGGCAGTCGAGGGCCGTTTCGGTGACCGTGGGGAGAGCGGGCACCCCGGCGTGGACGTCGGGGTCGAAGTAGCCGGGAAGGTCGATGCTGAAGGCCGCACCGCTGGGGCTACCCGCCCGGTAGCCGATACGGCCGCCGTCGGCTTCGACGAGGAGGCGGACGATGGAGAGGCCAAGCCCCACCCCGCGCGAGACCCTGGTGTTGCCGTGGTCCGACTGGGTGAAGCGGTCCCACATGCGCGACACGAACTCCTCGGGGACTCCGGGACCGTTGTCGGCGACCTCCACGGTCACCCAGCCCGGCTCCCGGCTCGACACGGCGATCGAGATGGGGGGTGCGCCGTACTTGGTCGCGTTGGTCAGCAGGTTGCCGAGCACCTGGTGGAAGTGGGTGGCATCGGCGTGGAGGTGCCAGCCCTCCAGCGACCGAGCCACGGTGGGGATGGTCGTTCCGAACTCGTCGACGACCCGGTCCACGGCGTCGGCGAGGGTGAGGTCGTCGGGGAGGGCGTCGAGGGGCCCCGCCACCGCCCGGCCGGCGACGAGCAGGTTCTCGACCAGGCTCAACATCCGCTGGGCGTTGCGGCGCACCACCTCGACCGTGCGCGCCTGCCCCCGGCTCAACGGCTCACCGTGGTTGCTCAGGACGTCGAGGAAGCCGAGGATGGGGGTCAGTGGCGTGCGCAGCTCGTGGCTGGCCATGGACAGCAGCTCGTCCTTGAAGCTCGCCGCCTCCTCGAGCTGCTCGTTCATCCTGAGGAGTTCGACGTTGGCCTGCTCGAGGGCCTTCGTCGCGGTGTGTTCCGCCAGCCACAGCGACAGCGTCTCCGCGATGGTCTCGACCAGCGCCCGCTCCTCGGGGAGGATGCCGTGCTGGTCGTCGAGGTAACCCGCGCGCACCATGCCGCGGCGGACCCCGTCGACGACGATGTGCCCCGTGGTGACCTGGTGGGCGCCGTCGACGGGAGCGGTCTCGAGCTCGGCGCCGTCGATGACCACCCGCACGGCGAGTTGCTGTGGCGATCGCAGGGCGCAGCCGAGAGCCTCCGCGGTGAGCTCGCACAGGCGCTGGGGATCGTCGACGAGGTGGGCGATGCGGCTCACCGACGCCAGGGCGGTCAGCTCCTTGAGCCGTTCCTTGAGCGCCGTCTGGACCTCCACCTGCGCCGTGATGTCCTGGCAGGTGCCGGCGATGAGGACGGCGCCATCCGCCTCGTGGACGAGTTCGCAGCTGTTGCGGATGTGGCGGAGCCCGCCGTCCGGTCGGCGGACGCGGTACTCGACGGTTGCGCTCCCCGTGGCGATCGCGGAGGAGAGCGCCCCTCGGAACGATTCGCGGTCCTCGGCGTGGACGAGTTCGAGGTAGCGGGCTGTCGTGCCGCCCCACTCGTCCCGCGACACACCATGTATGGCGAAGACCTCGTCGGACAGCCACTCGAGCCGGTCGTCGGTCAGGCGGTAGCGCCAGTGCCCGACGTGGGTCATGCGTTGCGCTTCCCGCAGCAGCCGCTCCCGATCGGCGAGCGCGTCACGCACCGCGTTGGCGTCAGTGATGTCCCGGGCGTTGATGACGATCCCGGCGATGTCGTCGTCGTCGAGGCAGTTGGTGGACACCGCTTCCAGGACGCGCCAGCCGCCGTCAGCGGTCGCGAACCGGAACTCGCTGGGGGGTTCCATCCCGGGTCCGGTGCGCTCGGCACCGAAGCGTGCGACGATCGTGGTCAGGTCATCGGGGTGGACGAGCTCGAACACGCTCCGTCCGAGCATGGCCTCGGGCGCGATCCCCAGGATCCGCTCGCAGGCGGGGTTCGCGTAGGTCAGGTGCGCGTCGGCATCGACCACCACGATCAGGTCGCTCGAGCTCGCGACCAACGTGCGGAACCAGCGCTCGCTCGCAGCGAGCTGCTCCGCCGCGCGCTCGCGTTCGGTCTCGTCGGAGACGATGCAGCAGACGACCGTCTCGTCGTCGAGGTCGAGGAGGCTGGAGGTGACCGTCACCGGGACCAGCCGCCCGTCCCGGGAGCGCAACCTCAGCCCCAGCTCGGCCGTCGGCACCGGCGTGAGGAGCCCGTCGAGGGCTGCCTGGTCACCCGGCACCAGCAGGGAGGCGATGCGCCCGCCCACCAGGTCCTCCCGGGAGGTCGCCAGCAGCGCGGCGAGCCGCGGGTTGGCGGACAGGATGATGCCGTCCCGGGAGATGGTCGCCGCCCCCTGCGCCATCCCCTCGACGAACAGCCGGTAGGGCCGGTCCGCACCGCTGAGGGTCAGCACCTCGTCGCCGTCGCCGAGGTCGACCACCAGACCGTCGACCTCACCGCCACGCAGCGAACGGACGAGGTCGCGGAGCTCTCCGAGCTCGGCCAGCGGCGCGAAATCATGGGCAACGGGGCACGGCTCACCGTCGGCGTCCGGGCCCCGGGAGGTCACGAGCCCGGGTCCGACAGGATCTGGAGGCCCACCAGCACCTTCTCGCTGTCGGAGAGGTCCCCGATGATCTTGCGCATCGGTGGTGGGAGCTTGCGTACCAGGGTGGGCAGCGCGAGGATCTCGTCACCTTTCGCCAGCTGCGGGTGCTGGGTGAGGTCGATCACCTCGATGTGGTACTGGCCGGCGAGCTGCTCCTCGCACAGGCGCTCGAGGTTGGCGATGGCGCGCAACGAGCGCGGGGTCTGCCCCGCCACGTACAGCCGCAGCTCCCATCGGGCGTCGTCCGCGCCGGGCG
>SKTN01000393.1 GCA_007117945.1 Nitriliruptoraceae bacterium
CCCGACCGCCCGACCCCGCCGATCGGTACGGCCAGCGGCGCGCCGACCCCCGGTCAGACCCTCGTGGTCCCGCTCGACGACGCCCACACCGAGGTGGTCGGAGCACCCGGCCAGGACCGGGCCCGGCCCGACGCGAGGGCTGCCACGCCCACCACGGGGGGTCCGGCGGCCCCGATCCCACCGACGGTGGCGGCGCCGGATGCGGAGGAGGACGCCGTCACCGCGCCCCGCCGCCGACGCCGCTGGCCCCTGGTCCTGCTGCTGCTGGTGCTGCTGATCGGGGGATCCGCGGCGGGCGGCTACCTGCTGTGGGACCGGGTGCTCGCCCCCGTGACGCCGATCCCCTCCGTGGTGGGTGCGCCCGGCGACAGCGGTGTCGAACAGCTCGAGCAGGCCGGCTTCGTCCCCGAACTCGCCGCGGAGACGGTCCACGACCGGTCGGTGCCCGAGGGCCACGTGCTCTCCCAGGACCGGGAGGGCGAGGCCCGCACGGGCACGCCCATCACCCTGACCCTGTCCGCCGGACCCCGCCAGGTGGAGGTTCCCGACCTCACCGGCGAACCCGCCGAGGCGGCGCTCGCGGCCCTCGAGGCCAGCGAGCTGACGGGTGACCAGCGCACCGCACACCACGAGTCCGTCCCCGAGGGGACGGTGATCGACACCGACCCCCCGCCGGGCAGCACCGTGGACGAGGGCAGCGAGGTCCTGCTGACCGTCAGCCTCGGCCCCACCCCGATCACCGTGCCCGACGTGACGGGGCAGGAGCTCGGCGCGGCACGTAGCGCCATCACCGAGCTCGATCTCGAGCTGGTGGTGGTCGAGCGCCGCTTCGACGACGCACCCCGCGACCAGGTCCTCGCCCAGGACCCCGCACCGGAGGCGGTGCGGTTCGCCGGCGACACCGTCGAGGTGGTGGTCTCCGACGGTCCCCAACCCATCGAGCTCCCCAACGTGCGCGGGGAGCGGGTCGGTGACGCCGTCGCGACCCTGGAGGCGCTCGGCCTCGCGGTCGAGGTGGAGCGTCGCGGCGGCTTCAGCGCCTTCCTCAACCCCGACCGGGTCTACGACCAGGACCCCGGCCCGGGGAGCGCACGACTGCCCGGCGAACGGGTCCAGCTCTACGCCTACGAGCCCTGACCCGGACGGTGCCACGGCAGCCCCGTGGGCAGCGCCGGTGCCTGCTCCAGCACCACCGCCCCCGTGGCCGGCCGCTGCGCGGCGCGCTCCTCGGCGAGCTGCGTGTCCTCCCCCTCGGCCACGTGGCCCTGCACCTCGATGCTGGACACCGCGGCGCCCTCGGTCGCCCGTCCCCCGGTCACCTCGGTGATCTGCAGGCGCACGGCGGTCGAGAGCACGGGTTCCTCCAGGCTGAGCAGCTGACGCTGCCGCCCGAGGTCCTGGAGTCGGGCCCGTACCCGCACCTCGCCGTCGAACACCAGGTCGGCCGTGTGGATCCTGCCGGCGTCCTCGTAGGCCTCCACGGTGTGATGGTCGCCGTTGGAGATCGCGATGGCCGTGATCCAGGCGGGGCGCTCCAGCACCAGGTCGACGGTCTCCGAGGCCGCCTCGGGCAGTTCCGCCGGGTCGCTGCGCCACGCGGTCCGGGGGTCGCCGTCCACCATGCCCTCGGGGCGGAAGGCTCGATCGTCCTCGGGTGGCGCGCTGGTGAGGGTGGCGACGTCGCTGAGGACGAGGACCTCGCCGAGGACGGGGTAACGCTCCGCCGGGAAGGGCACGGGCTCGAGAGGGCCCTCCTCGTCCTCGGCGAAGGGCCCGAGACCGGCCACCAGCAGCACCGTCACCAGGACGGCGGGGACCGCGACCACCACGGCCAGCACCGGGACCCACCACCGCCGGCGCGCCCGGGTCCGCCGGGAGGCCGCGGCCGACTGCTCGGCAGGCTGCGCGGCGGGGCGCGGTGGCACCGCGGTGCGCTCGTCGGGGTCGAGGTCGAGCCCACAGACCCGGCACAGCTCCCGTGCCCGGACGTTGACGGCACCGCAACTGCTGCAGCGCAGGCTCGCGCTGCGGCCGCTGGCCGGCGGTGGGAGGGCACCGAGGTCCGCGGCCCGCTGCGGCGGGTTCGCAGCCGGTTCCGCGTCCGCGGATCGTCCCTGAGCTGTGGGTGGCCCTGCGTCCGCGGGCGGTCCCGGGTCCGCGTTCGGCCCGGCGTCCGCCGGCGGTCCGTCGTGGGTGTCCCCGTCCGCCGGCGCTTCGGCGGGTACGGCACCGCCGCAGCTGATGCAGAACCGCGCCGGGGGCGCGAGATCCGCACCGCAGTGCGCACAGGCCTGCTCCATCGCGTCGGCAGCGTCGGTGTCGTCAGGCACGGTGGCGGGTGATCCTGGTCATCGTCGGGCCATCGGGATGCGGCGGTCGCGGGCGGCCGCGATGGTAGACGCGCGCTGCGCACCCACCGTGTCCACCACCGCTGGTGTCGGCCGCGGGGTCGACTCGCTTCGCTGTGGGCGGGCGGCAGCGCAGCTGTCGCCCGCCCGTCGCCGGCGCCCCGCGGGGACCCCAGCACCGGCGGTGCTAGCCTCCGCCGACGCCCAGCAACGCACCGGCCCGGTGCCACAGGCCGGGCGGGAGGGCGAACGTAGCCGTGACACGAGAGGACACCTCGATGGTCGTGGTGATGCGTGGTGGCGCCAGCGAGACCGACATCGACAAGGTGGTCAACGCCATCACCGAGGTCGGTGGGGATGCCTTCGTCTCCCGTGGCAAGCACCAGACCATCATCGGCCTGGTCGGTGACCTGACGCAGTTCACGGAGCTGCCCCTCCACGCCTTCCCGGGCGTGGAGGACGTGATCCGGGTCTCCAAGCCCTACAAGCTGGTCAGCAACGACGCCCATCCCCGGCCCTCGACGGTGTGGGTGGGTGACGCCGCGATCGGGCGTGACACGGTCACGCTGATCGCGGGCCCCTGCGCCGTGGAGACCGAGGAGCAGACCCAGGCCGCCTGCCGGATGGCCAAGGAGGCCGGCGCCACGATCCTGCGCGGTGGCGCCTACAAGCCGCGGACCTCCCCCTACGCCTTCCAGGGGCTGGGCGAGCCCGGTCTCGACCTGCTGCACGCGACCTCGCGACAGCTCGGGATGCCCTTCGTCACCGAGGTGGTCACCCCCGCCGACGTGGAGACCGTGGCGGCCAAGGCCGACATGCTGCAGGTCGGGGCGCGCAACATGCAGAACTTCCAGCTGCTCAAGGAGGTCGGCATGGCGGGCCGTCCCGTGCTGCTCAAGCGGGGCCTGACCGCCACCATCGACGAGTGGATCATGGCTGCGGAGTACATCGCGCAGACCGGCAACCTCCAGATCGTGCTGTGCGAACGGGGCATCCGCACCTACGAGCCCATGACCCGCAACACCCTGGACGTGTCCGCGGTGCCCGTGGCCCAGTCCCTGTCGCACCTGCCCGTGGTGATCGATCCGTCCCACTCCGGCGGCAAGCGTGAGCTGGTCCTGCCCCTGACCCGTGCTGCGATCGCCGTGGGCGCCGACGGCATCATCGTCGACGTGCACCCCCGGCCGGAGACCGCCCTGGTGGACGGCCCGCAGGCGCTGGTCAAGGAGGACATCGTGCTCCTGCGCGAGACCGTGGCCCGGTTCGCCGAGGCAGCGGGCCGTTCGGTGGCGCGGATCGATCAGGAGCGCAGCACCGGCGCCTGGGGGCGCTCGGCCGCGGGCGTCTGACCGTCCCGGCGACCATCAGGGCCCCCCGGTAGGCGGCTCGGAGCGGCCGTGCGCCATCACCTGTGCCACCCGCGCATCGCCAGGCGGGCTCCCGACCGCCCTCGAGCGGGCTCCCGACCCCGATCCCGCAGGCTCCCGACCGCCCTCGAGCGGGCTCCCGACCCCGCGGCGGTGTACCCGGTGGTCGTTCCCTGGGCGTGAGCCCAGGGAACGACCACCCAGACGCGCCCCCACCACACCCCCACGCCAAGCCTGGTCGTTCCCTGGGCGTGAGCCCAGGGAACGACCACCCCTTCCGACGCCCGGCCGCGTTCGGGCCTCCGGCGCGCGGGGGGTTCGGCACCCGCCGGACGTGACGGAGGTGGGACAGCCGGCGCGGCGGCATCGGGGCAACCCCAGCGCGGAGCACCCGGCCAGTGCGGCGGGGCTAGCCGGCGGCGACCGGAGCGTCCTGCGTACCAGCGCGCTCCACCCGGCTCCCGAGGGCCGCCGCCAGGGCGGTGTCCAGGGGCGTGCGTGCGGCCCACGGGTAGGCCTCGGCCAGGCGGTGGTCACGCACCACGGCGTCGTGCGCAGCCGAGGGCAGCAGGCCGAGCGCCAGCGACGGTGCGACGCCCGCCAGGCTGGCGACGGACAGGGCCACGGCCTCCGGCGGCAGGTACGGCACCCGCAGGGGCAGCCCACGGCCGGTCCCGAGCACGGCCCGGGTGCGTTGGACGAGCTCGGCGTAGGTCACCACCTCCGGGCCACCGACGTCCAGCACGTGGCTGCGCGTCGGGGGCTGCGCAACCACCGCGAGCAGCAGCTCGAGGAGGTCCTCGAGGGCGATCGGCTGGGTCAGGGAGTCGGACCAGGGTGCGCTCAGGGCCACGGGGGCCCGGGCAGCCGCAACCAGCAGATCGAAGGACGCGCTGCCCGCCCCCAGCACGATGCCCGCCCGCAGCTCGGTGACCGGCACCGGCCCCTGGCGCAGCTCCACACCGGCCTGCTGGCGCGCGTAGAGGTGCGTCGAGGTCCTGGACAGCCGGGCCTCGTCCACCAGCCCACCGAGGTAGACGACGTGCCCCACGGCGGCGAGCTCGACCCCGTCGCGGAAGGCCGCAGCGGCGCGCCGCTCGCGCACGACCAGGTCGCGGGCGGAGCTCCCCATGCCGTGGACCAGGTAGGTGGCGACGTCGACGCCGTCCGCCGCGCGGAGCACGGCCTGCTCCGACTCGACCCGTCCCTCGACCACCTCGACATCCGAGCGCCAGGGGGCGCTGAGACGGTCCCGATCACGCACCAGGCAGCGGACGTGGTGTCCGGCGGTCAGCAGGCGGGGCACCAACGCACCCCCGATGAACCCGGTGGCACCGGTCACGAGCACGTCCATGGCGACTCCTGGGGGGACAGTGCGGGGCAGATCAGGGTGGCGCTGGTGCGCGGCTGGGCCCGGGCGGGGCCGCGCGGCGCCGATCGGGGGGGTGCGGTGGCCACCGGGGTTCGGTGCCGATGGCGGTTCGGTGGCGGTGGTTGCGCGGACGTGGCCGCCGCACCCCGGCCGCTGTCGCCCTGCCCCACGGGCAGAGCCCCGCGGGTGCGTCGGTTCAGGGGCGCTCCGGGGCCGCGAGCGCGGCGACCAGGGCCTCGGCCGCACGCCGGCACCCGGCGGCGTCGACGTCGAGGTGGGTGACCAACCGCAGGAGGTGGGGGCCGAAGGCGGCCACCAGGATGCCCTGCTCCGCAAGCTCGGCGGCCACCTCGCTCGCGAGCCGATCCCCCGTTCCGACGTACAGGATGTTGGTGGTCACCGACGTCGGCTCGATCAGGTCGCCGTGGACGGCCGCGACCCGCTCGGCGATCGCGTGCGCGTTCGCGTGGTCCTCACCGAGTCGCTCACGGTGGTGGGCCAGCGCGTAGCTACCGGCCGCGGCCAGCACCCCGGCCTGGCGCATCGCGCCCCCGAAGCGTCGGCGCCACACCCGGGCGTCGGCGATCACCGCTGCGGGGCCGACGGCCAGGGACCCCACGGGTGCCCCCAGGCCCTTCGACAGGCACACGCTCAGCGCCGTGCAGCTGCCACCCACGGCCGCTGGATCCTCGCCGGTGGCCGCCAGGGCGTTCCACAGCCGGGCGCCGTCACCGTGCAGCGGGACACCCCGCTCGTCGGCCACCGCCCGCAGGGCCCGGAGCCGTTCCAGGCCGTGCACGGCACCGCCCCCGCGGTTGGTGGTCTCCTCGACGGAGATGGCACCCACCTCGGTGTTGGGGAAGCCGACGGGGCGCAGCGCCCCACGCACCTGCTGGGGGGCGAGCCGACCCTGGTCGCCCGTGACGGTGCGGAACTGGACCTGCGCGTTGATCGCCGCGGCACCGGCCTCGTAGGCGACCACGTGCGCGTTCGCCTCGCACACCACCTCGCTGCCGGGTGGCACGAGGGCACGCAGCAGGATCTGGGTCGCCATGATCCCCGTCGGGGTGAACACCGCGGCCTCCTGACCGAGCAGGCCCGCCACCGCCTCCTCGAGGGCACGGACGCTCGGGTCCTCCCCGTACTGGTCGTCGCCCACCTCGGCGGTGGCCATGGCGCGGCGCATCCCCTCGGTGGGGCGGGTCACGGTGTCGGAGCGCAGGTCGATGGGGTCCATCACAGCAGGGCCTCCACCCGCGCGAGCAGGGCGTCATGGACCGCGGCGCCACCGGCGACCAGTCCCGGCTCACGGCTGCCGCCGAGAGAGTGGGACACCTCGGTGACCAGCCCTCCCGCCTCCTCGATCAGGAGGCCACCGGCGGCCCAGTCCCAGGGCTTGAGGCCGAACTCCACGTAGCCGTCGAAGCGGCCGGCGGCGACCCAGGCGAGGTCGAGGGCGGCGGCCCCACCGCGGCGCACGTCGCGAACCCCGGGGAGCAGCTCGGCGACCGCCTGCCCCCAGGCCGCCCGGACCTCGGGACGGTAGGAGAACCCCGTGGCGACCAGGGCCCGTGCCAGCTCCGGTGTTCGGTTCACCGTCAGGGGTCGCCCACCGAGCCACGCACCCCCGCCGCGGGCAGCGCTGAGCACCTCGCCGGCGGGTGGGTGGACCACGGCGCCGGCGAGGACTCCCTCGGCGTCGACGCACGCGATGGACACGCACCACAGCGG